>JBCCRG010000271.1:0-5532 GCA_039208155.1 Bacteroidota bacterium
CGCCCGTCGATGCAGACGAGCACGCGGTTGGCGTCTTCGCGGCGCGGCTGGTTGGCGGCGTCGCTCTGGCCCTGCCCATCGTCGAAGATGGCGCGGAGGTCCATGCCGAACTGGTCGTACTCCGTGATCCACGACGCCTGCTTGACTGAGGGCAGCAGCGCGGCGAGCTGGCCGAGGGCCTCAGCGGAGTAGTAGACCTGCGCCTGGTCACGCATCGTGTACTGGAGGGCCGTCCGCTGCTCCTCGTAGAATGGCTCCGCCGAAAAGCCAAGCCGGATGTTGTCGTGCACGCCGAGTTGGTTCACGAACTCGATGTTGATTGAGCGCACGTCGGCGTAGTTGCCGAGGGCCAGTTGCACCGAGTAGATCTCCTTGTCATCGGTTTGATCGGGCGTCAGCGTCCCCGCCGACGGATTCCAGGTGTAGGTGTAGGCGTCCTCAACGCCATTGTCTAACCACAAGTCGACGGCCTCTGGAGCGCGCCACGAGGTCGTCGGGACCCGGTTGCCGTTGGCGTCGAAGGCCGTGATCGTCACCGGGGCGCGGTCGAGGTCGATGACGTGCAGGTAGTACGGCTGCGTGAGCGCCTCGTCGAAGGTGAAGCGCACGGTGGCCGTGTTGCCGACCGTGTTGCCTGCGTTGAAGCGGAAGACCGGCAGGTTTCGCGGACCCGTGTAGGCCGGGTTGTTGATCTCAGCCGCATGCACGTGGGCGTAGTCCGTGGAGACGGAGTAGTCCACCTCGGCGGCGAGGGTGCTGCCGAACATGAACACGTTGGGATCGCTGCTGTCAGACGCGGTGATGGACCCCTGGACCTGAATCGAGGGGTGGCCCGGCCAACCGACGGTGTGGTTGTACGTGCCCGGGCCGTCCATACGCGGCAGCGCGGTGAGCGGGGCCACGATGTGGGTCCCGATGGCCTGCGACTCGCCCGCGAAGTAGAACGCGAACGCCTGCACGTCCTCGTGGCTAAGCATCTGCGTGGTGAACGACCCGTCGCTCGGGTTGACGCGCGCCACCTTCGTGCCGCCGGTCGAGCCACCTTCGAGGACGTAGAGGAAGCCGTCGGGGTGGGCGGAGATGGCCTCGGAGTAGCGGATGCCCGTCAGCGTTGACACCTTGGTGGGGTTGCCCTGCGGGAAATTGTCGAAGCGCCACAGCTCGACGTCGTGGTTCCCCTGGTTGCCGAGGAAATAGACCTTGCCGTCGCTGCCGCGCGTCAGGCCGCCGAGCGTGCGCCCCTGGTCATCGAAGGTGCCGACCTCCGTGATCGCGCCCGTGGTGGTGCTGAGGCGGAGAATGCGGCCGCTTGCTAGGGTGATGCCATGGAGGACGTCGTCCTGGAAAATCAGCCCCATCACGTCATCATCGTTCGAGGCCCCGCTGTACTCCCGCCCGCCGATGCGCTGCGTCTGGACGGGCGTGTTCGGGTTGCCATCGAGCTGCGAGGGGTCGATGCGGTAGAGGCCGTTCCGCTGCGTGCCGCTGTACGGGTCGCCGTCGTTGATGAAGTAGAGCGACCCGTCGTCGGCGAAGGTCATCGCCTCCACGTCCACCACGTCGAAGCGCTGCGTCTCCTGGATGCCGAGGAGCTGCCCCTCGTTGAACTTGGTGGCCTGGTTGATGTCGATGGTGTAGTAGAGCAGGTTGCCAGTGTGGTCGTCCGACGCCCAGCCTGCGTAGCCGGGCGTCTGCGTGTCGCCGACGTGGACCGGGTGGGAGCCCGTGTGGGTCCCCGGGTGGCCCGGCGGCGTGGTCCCCCCACCCGGCGCGCTACCGCCCGGCGGGCAGATGCTGATGCTGGAGTCCGTGAGCGGCTCGGTGGACAGACCGAGATAGACGCCATCGACCAGGCCCGACTGCGTGTTGCGCATCCGGATGCGAATCTGGCGCACCTCGTTGAAGTTGGACACGAGCAGCTGCCCGGCAATGATCTCCGCATCGACGTAGCGCGATGGGCGGAAGTCGCCGGTGGCGCCATTCCATCGGTAGGAAATGTTCTCCGCCTGCCCCCCCTGGAGGAGCAGGTCGGTCGCCTCCGCGCTCGCCCACGAGGCCGTCGATACGCGGCTGCCGCTGGCGTCGTAGGCCTCGATGGTCAGCGGCATGTGGTCCAGGTCGAGGAGATGGAGGTAGAAGGGCTCGGTCATCGCCGCGTCCAAGGTGAGGCGCAGGTTGACCTCGGCCCAGCCGTCGGCCTCGCCTGGGCTGAAGCTGAGCAGCTGCAGATCACGCGGACCCGTGTAGTCGGGGTTGTTGATGTCCGAAAGGCCGGTGCTGACCCCACTGTAGACCGCGGCCTGGGCGGCCCCCTGGAGGGTAGCCCCTTTCACCTCGGCCCCGCTGTAGCTACCGCCACTCTTCGAGAGCTCCGCGCGTACTTCCACCGACGGGAAGCCGGGCCAGGCGATGGTATTGGTGCGCGTGCCGGTACCAGCCTGGCTCGGGAAGCTCGCGAACGGGGCCACAGCCGCGGTGGCCGCCTGCTGGCGCGCGGTCTCGCTCACACAGACCGGAGCATGGGTGTCGGTGTGGTCCACGTAGACGGCGCCGTAGACCGTCGCCCGGCCGCCGAGGTCCACGACCATGTCGCCCGTGCCCTCGGCGAAGATGAGCCCGTGCCACTCGAACGTGCCGCGCACCTGCAGGCCGCCCTCGACGATGAGCATGCCGTAGCCGGTGGACGTGCCCGAGAACGAGGCGTCGCCCTGGACGCGCACGATGACGGGGTTGCCCACGCTACCGAACGACGCGTTGGCGAAGGTCTGCGGCTGGGCGTAGTCGTTGGTGATGGCCCCCTTCGCCTCGGCGACGAGCGTGCTCACGGAGCCGCTGAGGCTCTGCACGATGTCCGTGTCGTCGCTGACGCCGCGCACGAGTGGGCGCGTGGTGTTGGTGAGCGCGCTCCGGAGGGCCGCCTCCGTGGCCGATGTCTGCGCCCACACGGCAGGCACGCGCGTCCCGGCAAGGCCGTACCCCTCCGTGCGCGCCTTCTCCGAAAACGACGGCGTGTCCCGCCCCGAAATAACCCACCCGGTCCCGCTGAACGTCACCGCGGCCGTGTCGGCGTCGAGCGTGACCGCAGCGGGCAGCGAGGCCAGCCGCGCGAGCAGCCGGTAGACATCGAACGAGGTCGTGTCCACGGTCCCCGTCGAGGCGACAACCACGGGCCCGGCTGCCGTACCCGCCGCTGCCGCGTTGAACGTCGACGCTGCGCCGCCCGCCGAGGCGAGCGTGCTGCGCCAGCCGTCGAAGTCGCGGCGGACCTGGCTGATGGCCAGTTCGAGGCCGCTGTTAGCCACGCGCTGCGCGATGACCTCCTGCTCCGTCAGGCGCGCGTCTTCGGTGATCTCCGCTCCGGTGAAGTACGAGTTGGCTGTGAGCGTGGAGACAAATAGGGCGGTCGCGGCGACAGCCAGGAAGGCCACCTTGTTCATGGCTTCGGGGGTAGGGTGCGTCAGACTCGTCGGGTGGGAGGAGTGCCACCTGCTTCCCTAGATCCAAGAATTACGCCATCCTAGCCCCCTGAATACGCCCGGCCTGAATTGGCAACGCCTGGCCCCCAAACTGAGATCTAAAGCGAGATCCAAGCTGGGCCTCGTTCGGTGTCTCGCTTTGTACCTAGAGTGAGACGGCGGCGTTCGCATTACGCAACGAGGGCGTGCCTCGTGAGAAGCACGCCCTCGCTGGATCCTTGCTGAGCCTGGGCTACGTCATCGCGCTGGTCGCGCCACGCTCAGCCCGACCGCTCAGTCGTCGTCATCGTCGTCGTCGCGGTCGTCATCATCGTCGTCGTCGTCATCGTCGTCGTTGTCACCACCGCCGCCGTTGCTCGGGCGCGGCTGAGGCTGGGGCGTCGGGGCCGGGGCTGCCGAGCACCCGCCCGGACGCGCGCCCTTCCCGAGCCAGAAGTCGAGGTCGCCCGCCCGCACCTGCTTCGTGCGGTTCTCAAAGCAGATCTCGATCACCTCGCGCGGATCGACCGGCACGCCGGCTTCCGCAGTGTTGGACTGGGCGATACAGGCACCCTCGGTAGCCCCCTTCGAGAGGTAGAGGTCAAGCCCGACCGGCGACACCTTGCGCTCACGCCCGTCGATGCAGACGAGCACGCGGTTGGCGTCCTCCTGACGTGGCTGGGTACCGCCCTGCGCACCGCTCCCCTGCGCATCGTCGAAGACGGCGCGGAGGTCCATGCCGAACTGGTCGTACTCGGTGATCCACGATGCCTGGTCAAGCGAGGGCAGCAGCGAGGCGAGTTGGCCGATGGCCTCCGACGAGTAGTAGATCTCGGCGTCGCCCGCCATCTCGAACTGGAGCGGCGCGGCTTCCTGCTCGTAGAGCGAGCCGAGCGAGAGGGCAAAGTGGTTGCCGTCGTCTCGGTTGCGGGGGAGCGTCCAGCGGGCGCGAATCTCGCGGACCTCGGCGAAGTTGTCCACGCGGAATTCGGCCGCGATGGTTTCGTTGTCCTGGCTGTCGCTGCTGCGGAGCTGACCCGATGTGGCGTTCCAGGTGTAGGTCGCGTCTTCAGCGCGGCCATCTTCCAGGATGAGATCGACCGGCTCCGACATCGTCCACCCCGCCGTCGAGACCTTGCGGCCCTGGGCGTCGAACGCCTCGATGGTCATCGGCACCTTGTCGAGGTCGATCACGTGGAAGTGGAACGGCTCGGTGAAGGCACGGTCGAAGGCGAAGCGCACCTCGGCGTTGACGCCACCGGAGGACGCGCCGGGTCGCAAGTTGAAGGTGCTCAGGTTGGCCGGGCCGGTGTAGGCCGGGTTGTTGATCGCGGCCCCGAGAAGTTGGTCGTTGCGGTCCGCCTGGGCCGCGAGCGTGGCGAGCGAGCTCCCCTCGAGGATATGCTTCCCATCGTGACGCCCCCCCTTACTGGTCGTGGAGGCCGACACCGTGACCGTTGGCTGGTCGAGCCAGGCGACGGTGCCAGACATGCTCATCGCACCGCCCGAGCTGGGGACCAGATGCAGCGGGGCCATAACATCGGCCCCGATGGCTTGCGCCTCGCCGCGGAAGTAGAAGGCAAACGCCTGCACGTCTTCCTGGCTCATCGGCTGCGAGGTCATCGACCCGTCCTTCGGATCGACGCGCGTTACGTGTTCCCCTCCCTCGAAGCCACCCTCGATGATGTAGAGGTAGCCGTCTGGGTGCGCCGACATGGCGTCCGAGCGCGGCACGCCGTTGAGCGTCGCCACCTTGGTGGGGTTGCCCTGCGGGAAGTTGTCGAAGCGCCAGAGCTCCGTGTCGCTGCCACTTTGCTTGCGCATCACGTAGACCTTGCCGTCGGCAGCCCGCGTGAGGCCCGCCCACTCGCGACCGCCGCCGCTGAAGCTCCGCTCGACTGTGGCTTCGCCCGTGGTCAGGTTGATCCGGTAGATTTCCTGCGACTTGTTCGAGATGCCGTAGAGCGCGTCGTTGTGGAAGACGAGGCCTTTCACCTTGTCGTTCCAGGACGGCTGCTTGGTGCTCCCGAGGCGCTCGGCCTGGACGGGCGTGTTGGGGTTGCCGTCGAGCTGATCC
>JBCCRG010000272.1:0-5483 GCA_039208155.1 Bacteroidota bacterium
CGGCGTGGCCCATGATGAACTGGAAGCGTGGGGCGGCGTCCTTGCCCATCAGGTCCGTGATGGTGTTCTCGGTGGCGAGCTTCGCGTCGTCGGGGATGGTCACGCGCAGGAGGCGGCGGCGCTCCGGGTCGAGCGTCGTCTCGTGGAGCGTCTTCGGCATCATCTCGCCGAGGCCCTTGAAGCGCTGCACCTCGATATTGGCGCGGGGGTTCTTCTTCTGGATGCGGCGGATGATCGCGTCGCGGTCGCCCTCGTCGAGCGCCCAGTGGGTCTGTTTGAGCGCGTCCACGCGGAAGAGCGGCGGCTGCGCGAGGTAAACCGCGCCCTCGTCGATGAGCGGGCGGAGGTAGCGGTAGAAGAACGTCAGCAGCAGCGTCGCGATGTGATGGCCGTCGGAGTCGGCGTCCATGAGGAGGACCACCTTGCCGTAGCGCAGCTTGCCGAGGTCGAAGTCGGCCCCGAGGCCGCAGCCGAGCGCCTGCACGATGTGGTCGAGTTCCTTGTTGGCGAGCACCTTGCTCTTGGTCGCCTGCTCGGCGTTGAGCACCTTGCCGCGCAGCGGGAGGATCGCCTGCGTCTTGCGGTCGCGCCCCTGCTTCGCCGAGCCGCCCGCCGAGTCGCCCTCGACGATGAACAGCTCGCTCTCGGTGGGGTCCGTGGAGGAGCAGTCGGCGAGCTTACCGGGGAGGTTGAGGCGGTGGCTGACGGCGCTCTTGCGGCGCACCTGCCGGGCGGCGGCGCGGCTGGCGAGGCGGGCCTTGGCGGCCTGCACCACACGCGTCACGATGGCCTCCGCGACGGAGCCATGACCGTTGAGGTACTGCTCGAACTCCAACCGAAACGCGCTCGAGACGAGGCTGCGCGCCTCCGGGTTGTTGAGCTTGTCCTTAGTCTGCCCCTGGAACTGCGGGTCGACCATGATCAGGTTGATGACCGCGAAGAGCCCCTCGCGGATGTCGTCAGCGGTGATGTCGAGCTTCTTCTGGCCGAGGTCGTGCGTCTCCATGTACGCGCGGATGGCCTTCGTGACGCCATCCTTGAAGCCCTGCTCGTGCGTCCCGCCGTCGCGCGTGGGGATGCCGTTGACGAAGCTGGCGATCCGCTCCTTCGGGAACTCGGTCCACTGGAACGCCACCTCCACGCGGAGGTCATCGGCGAGCTCGCTCTGGCGCAGCACGAACGGCTCCGGGTGGACGGCCCGCGCGTTCTCCGCCGCGATGCGATGGTCGAGGTACTCCGCGATCCCGCCCTCGTGGTGGAACTCGATGCGCTCGCCCTTGGCCTCGTCGCGGAAGACGATGCGGAGGCTGCCGTTGAGATACGTCTTGACTTCGAGGTTCTCCTTGATGAGGTCGGCGTCGAACGTCGTCGTCTCGAAGATCTCCGGGTCGGGGCGGAAGAAGATGCTCGTGCCGGTGCCGCGCACGTTGGTGCGCGCCTTCTTGAGCTTCGTCGTGGGGATCCCCTGGGCGTAGCGCTGCTCGTAGAGCGTGCCGCCGCGCTTGACCTGGGCGACGAGTTCTTCCGAGAGCGCGTTCACCACCGACGAGCCGACGCCGTGGAGGCCGCCCGAGGTGATGTACGAGGCCCCGTCAAACTTGCCGCCGGTGTGGAGCGTCGTGAGGATCAGCTCCAGCGTCGGGATTTTCTTGACGGGGTGCTTGTCCACGGGGATGCCGCGCCCGTCGTCGGCGACGGTGATCGAGCGGCCGTCGGCGTGGAGCGTCACGTCGATGCGCGAGGCGTAGCCGTTGGTGGCCTCGTCCACCGAGTTGTCGACGATCTCCCAGACGAGGTGGTGGAGCCCGGCCTTGCCGGTCCCGCCGATGTACATGCCCGGGCGGACGCGGACGGGTTCGAGGCCCTCAAGGGCCTGGATGCTGGCACCCGTGTAGGAGGTGGACGCGGCGGTGGGGGCTTCGGCCATGACGGACGGAGGGCGGCGGTTTGGTGGAAGCGATCGAGCGTCACAAAATACGGGCTGCCCGCTGCCAGCCCCGTGTCACCGGGTACAACGCTCCCCTGCCCTTCCAACAGCCAACTGCCAGAGGCTAACGACCAGAAGTCGTCGGCTTCCTCCTACCGCCTGAACGGCGTACCGCGCACGACTTCCTCGGCCAGCTCCTCCGTGCGGCGCTCCAGGAACGTGCGGTTGACTGGGTTGGTGATCGAGGTCCCGGCCTCCACGACCGCGCGGCCAGCGACGGCGGGCTGCGCCTGGACGACGTCCCACAGCACGTAGTCCGCCTGCATGACCACGACGCGCTCGAAGCCGCCGCCTGCGTTGGGGTTGTTCTGCCGCTCGCCGCGCCGCATCTGCACGTTGCCCAGGAAGAGCGCGAAGGCCGCCTCGGCGCCGTCGCCCGAAAGCACGAGCGGGGTGCCGTCCGGGGGAAGCGGGAGGCGCACGCTGCCGGGGAACGTGCGGGGCTCCAGGGTCACCTCCGGGGCCTCGGCCAAGACCGCGGCCTCGAAGACGCCCTCGGACGGCAGCACCTCAGCGAGGCGCTCGCGGAGGAACTGCGCGAAGACCGCGTCGGGGATGCCGTCCCCGAGCGCCCGCGTCACCTCCTCGCGGTTCTCGATGAGCGGGACCCCCTGCACGGGCAGCACCGCGAGCGTGCCAATGGGCGGCACCGGGGGGGTGTATCCCGCCACTTTACGGACAGCCGTGCAGGCAGAAAGCTGTGCAAGCATGCACACGATGAGAACGATGGAGAAGTGGCGCACGAAGTCTGGTCTCAGGTTGGAGGAAGCGCGGACGCAATATCTGCACACCTGACCGGAAGAGCACCCGCTAGCCCTCTGAGCCCCTTCTCCGTGCTTGCTCCCAGCGATAGTTGAGAACGTGCGGCTGGCGCTCAGACGCGACGGCTGCAGGTCCTCCGCCTCGCGGAAGGAATGGGAGGTCCACCATGATCTCTCGAACCAACTCTTCGGTGACGAACTCGAGCGTCTGGGCTGCGACCAATTTCCCGAAGTTGCTACCGTACTCTTTTTGATACGAACCCCACTGGATGACACGGCCTTGCTCCACGTCCCATAGCACGTATCCCAGGGTAGCTATTAGTGACCTTGTTCGTTGAGATACACCTACACCCACGACTCCAGGGGCACCCACGACCCCAGGGGCACCCACGACCCCAGGGGAAGCCGACACGTTGGTGCTCAAATCCCAGTCACTCAGGAACAGTGCAAACCGGGCACCTCCGGGTACCGACGTGTCACCAGCTCGAGGAATGGAGACCTTGACAGCGAACGTCGTATCGGATCGGCCAAAGATGCTCCGCTCACCATTAGGGCTGGGGATGCCCCGAATGTAAGACTCCCCTACAGGAAAGTGGCGCAGCTGGGTCGAGTCCATCGGGGTATCGAGTACGGTCACCCCGTCTAGATAGGTCAGTTGAATCCATCGCTGCGCCAGCTTCGATTCGAGGTAGGCTGCGAGCATCGCAGCAGGGTCCTCGCTCTCTTCTTGGAGCAGGTCTTCGAAGACATCCTCGCTGGCCGTCACACTGCTGACGGAGACCGGGTGAACGACCAGGGTTTGGCCCGCCATATCCTCGGCCGAGTACCCTGCAGGCGGCCGAAGGGGCAGCGTACCAGAACAAGAGACGAGAACGAAGGCGAGGCCCAGTGCGAGGAAGCGAACCATTGAGAGCGACGCGGCCGTGCTAGTGCTGAGAAGACGCCAGAAGATACCGCCTCAAACAGAACTTCTCCGTGCGCTTTATGCTCGTCTAGATGCCATGAGGGGGACGCCCTGCACAGGCAGCACGGCGAGCGTGCCGATGGGGAGCGCTGGCCGCGTGTATCCCGCCACCTTGCAGACGGCCGTGCAGCCTACCGAGGCGCACAGGAAGAGGAGCAGCGCTGCGCCGCCGAGTAGTCGTTGCTTTGTCATCAAAACGCCCCCACTTGGTCGGGCCATGGCAGGTCTTCGAGCAGCGTCTCGACGGTCTCCTCGATGCTCTTCGCCCAATCCGCGCGGGCGCCCCGGAAGATGGAGGTCTCGGTAGCCACGGCTACCACGTTGCGCTGCACAACGGCCCCCACCTTGTTGTCCCACAGCACGTAGCCGACTTCGTTGCCGAGGTAGCGCTTCGAAGACAGCGTTGGCATGATCCCACCGCCTGTCAGGTTGGCGGCCACACCCGGGCTCCAGCTTACGTCTTCGATAGCGGCCCAGCGACCGACGAGGAGCACGTAGTCCGGCGTCTGGTCGCCGAGGGTCAGGATGGTGCCTGCTTCGGGGACGGTGACGTAGACCGAGTCGGTCTCGGCATCGGCGCGGACGCCCACGGCCAGCCGCCGCGACACGCCGTACGCACCTGGCTCGTAGGACCGAGTAAGTGCATCCAGCCGAATGTGCTCGGCCCAATCTGCTGCCAGGACGCTATCGACCAGCGCCCGGTACGCCAGTTTCGGCGACTCGGCGCCGGGGTTCATGTCCATGAACTTGGGCCCATCGTCGGTCCGCAGGGTGATCGTGTAGTCCGGTAACACAAGGGTGCCGCCGTCGAACGTGACTCCTTCGTACGACGAGGAGACCATCGCTTGCTGGGCGGAGCTGCATCCGACCAGCAGCAAACAAACGGTAACCAGGAAAAGACGAGGCATGGGTGGGTGAAGGGGATCGGTGGTGGGGGATGGGGCGATTCAGCGGGCCGATGATACGTGAAACGGCGAATTACCCAACATCGCCTGGACGAACTCCGTCAATCCTTCGAGGTAGCGCGAGCGCGCCATCTGCTCGTCGAGCGGCGTCCCCTGCGGCAGCGGCTCCACGCGCAGGATGAGCGAGCGGCGTGTCTGGTTGAACAGGATTGGCTCGCCCGTCTCGTTATTCCACAGCAGGAACGCCATCCGGTGCGGCATCTCGATGGTACCGGGCAGCAGTTCGCCCCGGACGGCTTCGATCTCGGTGTCGCCGAAGAACAGGACAAACTCGGGCGTCCCGCTCTCCATCCTCACGGACTGCCCAGGGAGTGGCGAGGCGACGGGAAAATCGCGGCCTTGCTGGACGCGGAGGCGGTTGTCGTCGTAGCGCCGCTGGTTGAAGCGCTGCATCTCCAGCGTCGGCGCTCCGGCGTAGTCGTCCACGAGCACGCGGTCGAAGCGCGTCTGGCGCTGGATCTCGCGGGCAAGGGCGAGACGAAGGAACTGCGCATAGCGACGCTCGGCGTCCGGCAGGTCTTCGTCGGGCAGACGCGGGACGTCGAGGCGGTGGTCCGGGTTGAACGGCGCGATGACGAGGGTGCCTCCAGTGGTACGCCCCGCGTACTCGGAGACGAGGGTGGTCGCAGGTGGGGCGCAGGAGGTCAGGCCTGCGCCCAGCACGAGGACAAACAGGCCGAGGTAACGCATGGGGTAGCGCATGGTGGTCAGGAGTTGGTCGGTGAGGGTTCCAAGATCGCACAGCATCACCCCCACCCCGCCAACGCGGTCGTAGCAGAGAAAAACCCTTTATTCGTTGGAACAAC
>JBCCRG010000273.1:0-5469 GCA_039208155.1 Bacteroidota bacterium
GGTCGGCGTCTGGAGGTCGGGCGTGTTCTGCGCCATGCTGAAGCGTGTGAGCGTGGAAGTCGGCGGGAGGAAGGGAGCCGGATACGGGCCTCACCGTCCATCGAGGAAGGTACCGACAGCAGCGCCCCGCAGGGGTGACGTGCGGCTGTCAGCAACCGTGAAATCGTACGCGAAACGCGCCCCGAGGTTCGATTTTGCTCCGTTGAAGCCCCTTCGCGCCCAGATGCGAAAGGGCTACGTTCAGGCCTCACTGAGCGTGATAGACGGGACCGTTGGCGATTCGGCCACGCCGAAGATCACCGAGTAAGTCCGTCCACCCGAGTGGACGTCGTTGCGGTCGTTTTCTGTGGCTCGATTCGCCTGCCCATTCAGCCCAGACAGAGAACGGAAGCCCCGCCGACGCCTCGCGGATGAGGGTCATCGTTTTCTCGATCTGAGCGACCCGCTCGGCGTCAAGTACGTAGAACGGGTCATTCCAGTCCGCTTCGTCGCTAAGAAACTCGCAGGCACAGCCACGCCCCATCGAAAAGAGGGCCCCGCGTTCCGCCTTTGGTTGGCGAAGCGCCTTGATGCGCGCGGCTCCATGCGACTGTACCAGTTTGGAGACTCGGCCAGCGTCCTCTTTGGGAATCCCGTCGGCTCTGATGTAAACGAGAAGACACACAGTGCAGCACGAGGACTCAGGGGGAGGGCACGAGGGCGTCGTCGAGGTCATCGATCAGGTCCGCGAGCGCGGCGGTGAACGCGCCCAGGTCGCGGGCGAACGTGGTCATGTCCTCGCCAGCGAGGCGGGCGGCGTCGGCCTGCACCTCACGGGCTAGCTCGACCATCGCCTCAGGCACGCCTTCTTCTGTTGAGGGGGCGTAGAGGCTCAGCAGCTTCTGGTGGACGACGTGCAACTCGCGGCCGAGGCGGTTCATCAGCAGCCGGTCCTCGAAGGCCTGAACGAGCGCAGCGCGGGCATCGAGGTCGTCGTCAGCCGCGAGCGTGGCGAGACGGACGCGCAGCCGCTTCACGTCATCGGCGAGGTCACGGGCGAGCGCAGCCAGGTCGTTACGGGCCGTCCGGGCGGCTTCCTGCTCCGACGGGTCGCGTCCAGCAAGACGGTCAGCGATGGCCTCCCGCACCACGGCCGCTGTCCGCAGCGAAGCGATGAGCGCCATCGCGCGGAGCGCGCCGCCGAGAAACGGCTCGGGGGCGTCGTTGGGCATGGAATCGAAGGCGTCGGACATAGCGTGCCTCGCACCCACAGGGCTGCCTGGGCGTTCCGGCTTCGCCGCGATTCCGCAGGGCCGGCGACCAATGGCTAGCAGCCATCCGCTAACAGCTCCTACCGCACCGTCACCTCCTGCCAGCCGCTGTCGGGGTCGTTGCCCTTCATGTCCACGCTTGCGTAGAGCCGCCACGCGAAGGCCGCGTGCCGCCCCTCCAGGGTCGGCGGGAGGTGGTCGGGAAGGCGGAACGTCGCCTCGAAGTCGTGGCTGGAGTTGGCACTGAGCTGCTGCGCGCCCGCGAGCGTCTGCTCGTCGGTGTGGAGCGTCTCCGTCTTGCGTATGTCGAGGCGGTCGCGCGTGGTCGCCGTGCCAGCGCTGCCGGTGCTCGTACCGCCGCCGCGGTAGTTGGGAATGTGGATCTGCTCTTGGCACTGGAGCTTGACGGTGATCTTGTTCACGTCGATGGCGTCGTCGCGCACGCGCACGGTCACGGTGGCCGTGAGGGCCCCGCCGCGCTCGGCGTCGGCGGCGGTGACCTCGACGTCGGCCCAACTGCCGGTGAGGTTTTTCTTGAGGGAGGAGAAGAAGCCCATGGGTTGGCGCGGGTTGGTGGGAGAAGACGCTACCCGGAAAGGCGCAGAATCGAATGGGTGGGGCGCACGTAGCTTCGCGCGTCCGTTTTCCCCTCGCTCCGCCCGGTCATGCGCTGCCTTTCTCCGCTTCTCCTGCTCGTTCTCCTCGCCGCGCCTGCGCAGGCCCAGCGCACGCTCCTCCACTGCGGCACCGTCCTCGACCCCGCGACCTCGATGGAGCCGCTCGGGCCGCACACGCTCACCGTCGAGGGCGACCGCATCGCGGCGGTCACCGAAGGCTTCGCCGAACCGAGCGAAGGCGACGCGGTGGTCGATCTGCGCGAGGCGCACTGCCTGCCGGGGCTGATGGACATGCACACGCACCTCGGCAGCGAGAGCCGGAAGAACGGGTACATCGACCGCTATACCGTGCCGCCTCCCGAGCAGGCGCTCCGGGCGACGGCCTACGCCCGCACGACGCTGCTCGCGGGCTTCACGACCGTCCGCAACGTCGGCGGCCGCGAGGGCGTCACCATCGCGCTGCGCAACGCGATCAACGGCGGCGTGGTCGTCGGGCCGCGCATGTTCGTCGCGGGGCAGTCGCTCGCCATCATGGGCGGGCACGCCGACCCGACCAACGGCGGGCGCGAAGACCTCCTCGGCATCCCCACCGAGGACCAGGGCGTCGTGGGCGGCGTCGACAGCGCGATCCAGGCAACGCGCCTCGCCATCAAACGCGGGGCCGACCTCATCAAGATCACGGCCACGGGCGGCGTGCTCTCGCTCGCCCGCGACGGCTCCGGCCCGCAGTTCCGCACCGAGGAGATCGAGGCCATCGTACAGACCGCGAGCGACGCGGGGATCAAGGTCACCGCCCACGCCCACGGCGACGAGGGCATGCGCCGGGCCGTCGAGGCGGGCGTCGGCTCCATCGAGCACGGGACGATGATGAGCACGGCCACGATGGACCTGATGATCGAGCGCGGCACCTACTACGTCCCGACGATCACCGCCGGCCGCAGCGTCGCCGACTCCGCGAGCATCGCGGGCTACTACGTCCCGATGGTCGCCGAGAAGGCGCTCCGCATTGGCCCGATGATCCAGACGACGTTCGCCAACGCCTACGAGCGCGGCGTGCCCATCGCTTTTGGCACCGACGCGGGCGTCTTTCGGCACGGCCGCAACGCGCGCGAGTTCGCGTACATGGTCGAGGCTGGGATGCCGCCGATGGAGACGATCCGCAGCGCCACCGTCGCCGCCGCCGACTTGCTCGATCAGGAAGCCCACCTCGGCGCGCTCCGACCGGGCTACTTCGCCGACGTCGTGGCCGTGCCCCGCGACCCCCTCGCCGACATCACGGTGCTCGAAACCGACATCGCCTTCGTGATGAAGGGCGGCGTGGTGTACAAGAAGGCGGGTGCACCTGTTGTGCCGTAATTCCGTGCTACCGTGCTCCATCACGGGAATACGGCCACACAGAATCACGGTAGCACTTCTGCTCAGGCGCGGACAAGCGGGACTTGCAGTTGGTGCGGGCGTCGCTCCGGCTTGTCGAACGGCGTTCCGTCGACGTGTTTTGCCCCGAAGAAGAGCATCCCATCGTGAAGGTAGAGCAGGTCGTAGTCGACAACGATCTGCCCGGCGACCATGTTGAAGAGCGGGAACGGCTTCTCCAGGAGGTCTTGCTGCACGCCCGCCTCAAACGGGGCGACGCCCTCGGCGGGCATGGCGTTGAGCATCGCGGCGGCCTGGTCGTTGAGCGGCGTCACGCCAAACCCGGTGTCCAGCACGTAGTCGACGCTGAACGCGCCCTCGGCGATGGGGTGTGCGCCGTGCCAGACGAGGTGGCCCTCGAACGCGAACTCGAAGAGCGGCAGGGTGCCGTAGTTATCGCCGAACATCCGGATGACACCGGTGAACGTGTCGTCGGGGCCGTAGGTGAAGACGCGCGTGAGGTAGGTCGGCTCGATCTGGCCGGAGCCGGTGCGGTCTTCGGTCGGGCGCAGCTCGACGGCGAGGCTGACCCAGGTGCCGAGGATGGCGTCTTTGAGGGCGTCGAGGGTGCGGGGATTGTCGTGGGTCATGGCGTGATGCAGCGTCTGGTCGAGAGAAAAGCGACGGGGGTGGTTGTGCATCCAAACTGGGGCAGTAGTTTGATGGCATCAACTAGTAGGTTTTGGCCGACCTAGTCGCTTTTTTGTGACCTTTGGCGATCCAGCGCGATGAGCACGATGTTGCCCCCCACCGAAGCCTCGATTTTGCCGTCGTGCCCGGTGACCTATTGCCTCCGCGTGGTCGGTGGCAAGTGGAAACCGGTCATCCTCTACCTGCTCGCGAACGGCGTGGACCGCTTCGGGCGCATGCGCCGCGCCATCGACGGGATCAGCAAGCAGATGCTCGCCAAGCAGCTCCGCGAACTCGAAGCCGACGGCGTGATCCACCGCGAGGTCTTCGCTGAGGTGCCGCCGCGCGTGGAGTACTCGCTCACCGAGAAAGGGCGCAGCCTCCTCCCCGTCGTGGAAGCCATGCGAGCATGGGGTGCGGCGCACTTGGACGCGGTGCCCTCACCTTGATTCCCTCGGCACCAAGCACGCTTGCGCTGCGGCCGTCGGTAGGCTGATTTACGCATGGCTTCACCTCGTCTCCTTGCCCTTGGTGACATTCACGGCTGCTTGCGCGCGCTCACCACGCTTGCCTTGCACGTCCCGTTTCGCCCAGCAGACACGCTCGTTGCTTTGGGTGACTATGTGAATCGAGGTAGCAACTCTGCTGGGGTGTTGGATTGGTTCATCGCCTGGAACAAGCAGAATCACCTAGTTCCGCTCCTCGGTAACCACGATTGGATGATGCTGCAGCGTCGGGCTGTTGACAGCGAGGTCCCTGACGCCCACTGGACGTTTCTAGAATCCGATTGCCGCCCTTGGTACGAATCGGAGCGCCACCTCTTCGTTCATGCTGGCGTGGACCCTGCGCTTCCGATGACCGAGCAAGACGAGCAGACCTTGCTCTGGAACAAGCTCGAGGACCGAGGGCCGCACGTATCAGGGAAGCGGGTCATTTGTGGTCACACATCTCAGCGTTCGGGCAAGCCCTTGGACCTCGGACACACGGTCTGCATTGACACGCGGGTCTACGCCGATGGCTGGCTGACCTGTCTCGATGTGGCTACCAACGCCTTCTGGCAGGCCAACGAGCAAGGCGCGACGCGCTCCGGAACGCTTGCGGGTGGGTTCGCCTGTTAGTTGTCCAGTCCGCTGCGTCGGACGAGGTGCGCGTGAGCGTCGAGGTCGCGGCCCTCCGCGCGCTCGGCGAGGTGGGTGGCGATGCGCGTCTGCACGCTGCGGGTCCGGTTGCCGCCGACCTTGATCTTGACCCGCACGTCGTCTACGGTGAGCCGCACGGCGCGGATGCCCTTCAGCATCTTCCCAAACGGGTTCGCGCCGGGCGCGACGGCGTGGTGACCGCCCTCCGGCTGGAGCCGCGCGAACTGCCGGTTCAGCACGGCCGCCTTCCCCGCCTCGTCGTCGATGACGGTGGCGCGGCCGAGCGCCTGGACGGCTGCGAAGTAGCTCGTCGGGGCCGACCACGCCGGATCTGCGCCCTCGTCGCGGTTCCAGTCGGTGGGGATGTAGGCATCGGCCGCGAGCACGGCAAAGACGGCCCGGTCGTCCTGCGCGAGCGCA
>JBCCRG010000274.1:0-5466 GCA_039208155.1 Bacteroidota bacterium
CACGTTCCGCGAGCAGTCCTGGCTCGTCGACCAGGTGCGCGGGCTCAACGAAGCCGAAGCGTTCGCGCGCAACGCCTATCTACAGTACTACAGCGAAGACCAGCGGCTCGTCGACCTGGGCACGGCGCTCTTCGTGAACGTGCTCGTGCCCAACCTGCGCTTCCAGGCCCAGCAGACGGAGGAGGCCTACGCGGAGGCCGAGCGCGAAATTTCTGGGCTACGCGGTCAGGTCAACAAGGGCGTCGTGATCGTGCGGCGTGGGGACGCGGTCACGTCCGAGATCAAGGCGCAGCTGGAGTCGCTCGGCATCGAGAGCGCGGAGCGGGCGGGGGCGTCGAGCTGGTGGCGCACGATGCTCGGGCAGGCGCTCCTCTCCGGGGCGGCGCTGTTCGTGTTCGTGGTCTTCCTCTACCTGCTCCGGCGTCACGTCTTCGAGGAGCTCCGCTACCTCGTGCTCGTGGCGCTGCTCTTCGCGATCACGCTGCTCTCCTACGCGCTCGTGGTGCGCCTCCCGGGCGACCTCTCGCTCGTCGTGCCCATCGGCATCGCCTCCATCCTGCTCACGATCATCTTCGACTCGCGGGTGGGCCTGCTGGGCACGGTCACGCTCGCGCTCGTGGGTGGGCTCGTGTTCGGCTACAACTTCCAGTTCGTGCTCGCGACCATCTTCGCGGGCACGTTCGCCGTGTTCTCCGTGCGCGACGTCAAGAACCGCAGCCAGATCTTCTTCACCGCCGCGCTCGTTTTCGTGGCCTACCTGATCGTGATCGGGGGCCTGGCGCTGCTGCGTGCGGACCCCTTCGAGCGGCTCTGGATCGAGCTGCTGCACGTCGGCGTGAACGCGCTCCTGCTGCTCTTCACCTACCCGCTCTTGTGGGTCTTCGAGCGCGCCTTCAACGTCACGACCGACCTGACGCTGCTGGAGCTCTCGGACACGAACCGCAAGCTGCTGAAGGAGCTCTCCCTGCGCGCGCCGGGCACGTTCAACCACTCGCTCCAGGTCGCCAACCTCGCCGAAGCCGCCGCGGACGCTGTCGGGGCGAATGCGCTGCGGGCCCGCGTCGGGGCGCTCTACCACGACATCGGCAAGATGCTGCGGCCGGAGTACTACATAGAGAACCAGCAGCCGGGTGAGAATCCGCACGACGCGCTTACGCCGTACATGAGCGCGCTCATCATCGCCAGCCACGTGAAGGACGGTGCCGAGCTAGCCCGCGACCGCGAGTATGGCCCGCTGCCCGAGATGGTGCGCGACTTCATCCCGACGCACCACGGGACGACGCTGATGGAGTACTTCTACCGCCGCGCCATCGAGCAGCGCGACGAGGGCGATCCCGAGGTTGAGACGGCAGACTTCCGCTACCCGGGCCCGCGCCCGCAGACCACGGAGCACGGCATCGTAATGCTGGCTGATTCTGTGGAGGCCGCTAGCCGTAGCCTCCAGAAGCCGACCCCGAAGCGATTGGAGTCGCTCATCGACAGCATCATCCGCGCGCGCACCGAGGACGGCCAACTCGATGGCACCGAACTCACGTTCGCCGACCTCGCGAAGATCAAGGAGACGTTCCTCTCGATTCTGTCGGGCGTCTACCACTTCCGCGTGAAGTACCCCGACCAGCCGCCTGAGGACGGCGAGGCATCGACCAACGTCCCCGCGAAGACGGCCGCCACCAACGCGACGCCGTCGGGCGACGGGGCCAACACGCCGCCGCCGCCCCGCCGCGACCCGACGCCCACACAGCCGCTCCCCCCGACGGAAGACCGGCCCGCCCCCGATGCGCCGCTGACGTGATTTCCGATTGGAGATTTTGGATTTCCGATTGGACTCGAATGAGGCTTCCAAATCCTAAATCTCAAATCAAAAATCCCAAATCCGACTACCGGCTAAAGCTATCCCGGATCGCTTCGAGGGTACCCCGCTCGGCGACGGGGGCGTACTCCGCGTGCCGGAGGTCCCCCGCGAGGACGCGGAAGCGGCGGCGCAGGGCCGGGGTGTAGAGCAGCAAGTCGAGCTGCGCCAGGAGCGGTTCGAGCGTCGCACGGTCGGCCTCAACGGGGAGCGCGAGCACCTGGCCACGAAACCCCGCGTGGAAGCGGAGGGCCTGCGAGATCGGGCCGAGCGCGTCGGGGTGGCGGGCAGCGAGGCCGAGAGTCGCCGCGTCGGAAAGCCGGGCGACGGCGTCGAGGACGGAGCGCGGGGGGTAGAGGAGGGCGCCAGCCGCCTCGGCGCGCGGGACGTGGCGCTGCGCCTCCGGAAGCGCTGCGTGTGGAGCCACCACGAGGTCGGCGTCGGGATGCGCCGCTAGCGCCGCCAGCGTCACGGCCTCGACCGGCTCTTGCAGCACGGCTTCCAACTGCCGGGCACCCGCCTCGGCCTCTTCGAGGTAGGTCCCCACAAAGAGCAGCTTACGGCGCTCGCCTGCAGGCTCGCGGAACGCCAACTGCTCCTGAATCACCAGGTCGATTTCGTCCTCCGAGAGCCCCAGCCCGACGAGCTGGTGCAGCGCCTCCTCGACGATAGCGGCCCCGCGCTCGCGGCGCTCCGACGGCGTCAGCGGGGCGCGCTCGACGACCCAGTAGCCACTGCCCGGCTTCGCCTCGAGCAGCCCATCGGCTTCGAGGGCCTGGTACGCCTTGCGGACGGTGTGGAACGAGAGCCCGAGCTGACTGCCGAGGCCGCGGGTGGAGGGGAGCGCCTCGCCCGCCCGGTAGCGCCCAGCACCGATGAGGTAGCGGAGCTGCTGGACGAGCTGCTCGCTCACCGGCAACGCGGAGCTACGGTCGATCTCGATCACGGCGGTGGGAGGAAGGGCGGAGGCGCACCAAACATAGCGCCGAGGAGCAAGACGGAGAAGCGGACGCAGTCTGCCCGCGCCCGCCTTGACTCCGTCGGAGCCAGCGCATACACTCCCGCACCCTCGGTCTCGTACCGAATCCCGACCGGGCTGGCCACTCAAGCCTCTTCACTGCCCACCCACCGTTGTTATGCGTACTGCTATGCGTGCCGTTCTTCGTGTCGCTCTTTGCGTGTTCGTTCTCAGCCTCGCAGCTCCCCAGGGAACTGCGCAGCGCACCCTCGGCCCCGAACCTACGCCTCCGCTTCGCATCATGCCGATGGGTGACTCGATTACCGAGGGAGACGAGGAGGGGGGGTACCGCTGGCACCTCTTCGAGATGCTTACCGAGAGCTATGCCCTCCCTAACTTCGTCGGGCACCGGAACGGACGCTTCCGGGACCGCGAAGGCATCTACGACTCCGACCACGATGGCTACTCCGCCTACCGGATCGACGAGATTGCGGACGGCGGCGGAGAGGGGAGCTTCTGGAACGCCCCCACGGTCGAGGAGCGGCTCGAAGCGTGGGACCCGCGCATCGTGCTGCTCCACGCGGGCACCAACGACATGCAGCAGGGCTACTGCCTCCGCGGGTGCCGCCAGGACGGCATCCCGGACGTGGTGGAGCGGCTGCGTAGCCTAGTTGAGCGCATCTGCGTGGCGTCGCCCGACATCTACGTGCTCGTCGCCCAGATTGTCCCCGCCAACGCCCCGAAGCAACGCGTTGCCCCGCGGATCGAGGCGTTCAATACCTACCTGCCCGGCATGGTCGCGGGGTTGCAGGCGCAAGGCTACAACGTCCGCCTTGTGGATATGTATACCCCGATGCTCGCCTTCCCACATCCCGATGGGATCCACCCTAGCTTGGAGGGCAACCGTAAGATAGCCGAGGTCTGGCACGCCGCCATCATGGACATTCTGCCGCTGGAGAACTTCAACACAGGCCGTGACGACGACGTGCGCGTGACGGAACTCTACAGCACCACGAACACCCGTCCGTGGCGGCCGACCGCGCAGAGCCTCCTGCGGACCGGCTCCTCTACGCTGGAGGAGACGACTCACCTTGGCTACACCCACCCTGGCTCCTCGCCCGCGCTCCTCACGGACGGCCAGGCAGGCAATGCCACGCTGGAGGACGACAACGCGTGGAAGAGCACCTACGTCCTCGACACCAGCGTCCACACGGAGGGCTACGACATCGAACAGATTCGGACCGCGGCGGGAGACCCACCAACGGGCGAGGCCGAGAACGTGCAGCAAGCCTACGAGGTGTGGTACTCCACCGTCGACGCCCCCACGCGCTTTCAGCAACTCGGGGACTTCCACCACATCCTCGTCAACGAGCAGTCTGTGGCCTCGGCGCTCCAGATCGACAAGCCTGGAGAGCCACTCGCACGCAACGTGAAGGCGCTCCGGTTTGTGTTTGTGGAGCCCCCTCGTCGGCAAGGCGGGTTCTTCGGCATCGGACTTCGGACGCGCTACTACGAGATTGAGGCACTCGGTCAGCCGTCGGCGTCGGCACGTGCTGGGGCAGCAGCCGGTGTGGCATTGCCAACCAAACTAGCCCTCACGACCGCTCCAAATCCTCTCGTCGGGACGGCGACGGTACGCTTTGCGTTGCCGGAGAGTGGTTCCGTTCGCGTGGTGGTGTACGATCTCCTCGGTCGCGCCGTCGTGACGTTGCACGATGGCTGGGCCGAAGCAGGGCAGCACGCCTTCACCGTGGATGCGGCGATGCTCACGGGTGGCGCATACGTCCTGCGTGTGCAGACGGAGCGCGAGGCGCGTGCCCAGCGCGTGACGGTGCTCCGGTAGCTCAAGACGCCCCACGGAGTAGCTGGAGGCGTCCAGCTACTCCGTAGCCACTGCTAGGCTTCGGCTTAACCGGAGGTCTGACTCCGGGGCAGCGCGTCGAGGATATCGCTCCAGGATTCCAGTTCGGGCAGCCCTGGCTTGCGCTTGCCGAACACCTGCACGATGACCTCGCCTTGCGCATCGAACAGCTCCAGCGCGGTCACCGGGCCGTCCGTCGTCGGCTTGCGGACGACCCACGCCTGCGCCACGGCCTCCTCGCGGAGATGGAGGTTGAAGCCCGGATCGAGGACGTTGTACCAGGGGCCGTACTCCTTGAGCTTCTTCACGAGGCCCGTGTGGATCTGGATGCACCCTCGGTTGCCGACGAACACCATGATCGGGGTGGCGGTGTCGGCGGCACCCTGGAGGGTCTTCCGGGGACTGTCCAGCGCCACCCGGTCAGCGAAGGTGCCCTCGGCGAGGCGGAGAGCCTGGGTGCGGCTGACGCGGTACTTCATGAGGAGCGGGAAGAAGTCGTGCGGGTCCTTCAACTCGGCCCAAGCCTGCAGGAAGGCCGCCTGGTCGATCTCGGCATCCGGGGTTTCTGCGGTGGGGGCGGGCATCGGCTCCACCTCGGGTGCCTCCTGCAGGTCGCGGCGGTACGTCTCGACGAACCGCTCGTAGGCACCGACGTCGCTCTTGCGCGTGAGGAAGACCTTGTGGGCGGCCGTGCCGTGCTCGTCGAAAAACTGGAGGCTGCGACGGAGGCCGTCTTTGGCTCCGTCGAACGGCGTGGCGGTGGCGAACCCGTAGCGCCAGCGCCGGAGGAAGAGCCGC
>JBCCRG010000275.1:0-5458 GCA_039208155.1 Bacteroidota bacterium
CGAGCGCGCGGAAGACCTGCTGCTTCGTCGCGGCGTCCACGTCGGCGCGCGGGGCCATGAGGTCGAACTGCCCCTGGCGCGACCAGTCGTTGGCCTTCCAGCCCGAGAGGCCCAGCGTGAAGGTGAGATCGCCGAGGTCAGCGAGGTAGAACGACGGCAGGCCGGTGCCGAGGAGGAAGACCGAGAAGGAGCGCGCGACGGGAATCAGCCGCTCCAGGATCGCCAGGCGGCGGCGGCCCCACACGCGGATCTCGTCGGGCTCGTCGCCACGGTAGATCGAGCGCGGGCAGACGACCTCGATGTTCCACGGCTCGAACACCACGCGGACGGGCGCGCCGGGCGTAAGGTGGTAGCGCATCGACCGCGGACCCTCGCGCTCCTTGCGGCGCTTGAGCACGAAGAGCAGGTTGTGCACGTCCATCGGGTGCAGGTCGACGCGCCGCGCGGGCAGCGTCATCGCGCTCGACACCTGCAGGAAGCCGCGCACCCAGCTGTCGGGCAGGTCGATCTTGACCTCCTTGTAGGCGTCCTCGTGCTCGGTCTGCACCTCGAACCCGCTCGGGTCGATGGCGAACTCGGTCGTCTTGTAGGTGCGGATCTTCTGGAAGGCGTCGTAGAGCGCGGCCGAGTAGTCCACGTTCGTCGTCCCATAGGCCACGTCGTCGATGGTGTCGAAGACCTCATGGCTACAACTGAGGCGGCCGTAGCTGGACTCGTCCTGGCTGAAGCACTCGAAGAAGACCTCGTCGGGGTGGACGGTGATGACTGGGTCGAGGACGAACCAGAGGTCGCGGTACTTCTTGTAGGTGTACTTGAAGAAGCGCTGGCGGGCGTCCCAGAACGGTTTCATGACGGAGCGCTCGGTGTTCCAGAGCGCGGTCAACTCGGCGCGCACGTCGCTGATGCGGGCGCTAACGTCGCCGTGTCGGGCGATGGCGTCGGCGAGGAAGGCTTCCTCCTGCTGGGCGAGCCAGGCCTCGTACTCCGTGCGGTCCTTCGGCTTGAAGCGGAGGTCCGACACGACCACGTCATGCAGCGCCGAGATGGCCTCCCGGAAGGGGAGGTGCTGCCGCAGCGTGCCGACGAAGTGCGTCGGCTGGCGCAGCGTGTCCGGGGCGAACGACAGCCCCGTGGCGTTGGGCGTGGTCGTCGCCGTGGACGACCCAGCGTAGCGATAGTCAAACTGCATCGGTCACCTCGGAGGAAGCGGCCTCGTCGGAGGCGGGGTGAACGGGGACGGGTACACGCTCCAGCAGGGCGAGGTCGGCGTCGGGTTGGGCGTCCTGGAGGTCGCGCATCGCGGCGATGAGCGTGGCCTTGTCGCCGACGGCGATGGTGGCCGAGTGGTGCGCGAGGAGCGGAGCGGCGAAGGCGGCGGCCTCGGGGCTGCGCGCGGCCTCGCGGGTCAGGAAGGCGAGCACGCGGTCCTTGGCGACGCGCCCGCGGTTGACCTGTCCGAGCACGGCGCGGAAGTAGGGCGCCAGCGCCTGCATCCGGTCGAGGTGGCCGCTCGCGTGGGCGTCGAGGTAGTCGCTGGCGAAGCGCTGGACGTTGGCGGCGGGATGCTCGCTGAGGCGGAGGAGGTAGGTCGGCCCATCGCCCTCGTCGAAGAAGCGGGTGAGGAGCGTCTGGCCGTAGGCCTGCACGTCCGGGCGCACGCTGTCGACGACGTGGACGAGTAACTCGGGTGTCCACACGTCCTCGTCAAAGGCGCGGGCGAAGAAGTCGAAGGCGAAGGCGCGGGCGTCGTCCCAGGCGGCGTCGAGCAGCGTGAGCGCGTCGATGGGGTGGGAGCGCATGCGGTCTGTCTGGCGCTCGACCATCGCGCAGGCCGCGTCGCGCACGGCGACGACCTCGTGGCTAGCGAGCCGCGTGATCTGGCGGATCGTCAGGGTGTCGCTCCAGTCGCGCTCGCCGAGAACGAGCGCCCCCAATTCCTGCGCCGGGACGGGGCGGGCGTGGAGCAGCCCCCACAGCCGGTCGCGGTCGAAGGCGGCGCGGGCCGAGGCGAAGGCATCGTCCGTGAGTAGCGCGGCGAGGTCGGCGTGCAGCCCGTCGATGCGCTCGGTGCGGTAGAGCGGCGGTAGCAGCCGTTCCGTCAGCGCGATGGCGAAGTCGGGGTGGCTGGCGGCCAGGCGCAGGATTACCGGGCGGACGTTCACCCGCACGTCGGCCTGCGGAGACTGCGCGAGCGCGTCGAGGACTTCGGGCTGGTCGAGCAGCACGTCGTCCGGAAGGCGGCCGAAGAGGGCGAGACCGGTGGCGCGTACCTCCGCGTCGTCGGCGGTCATCAGCGCGGCGATGAGCGCGCCGGGCAGCGCCTCGGGCGGCGTGGCGTGGTGCGCAAGGAACCGCCCGCCCACGGCCTGCACCGCGGGGAACGGGTGCCGTACGAGGTCTTCGAGGAGGCCTAGTGCGAGCCGCCTCGCCGCGTCGGGTAGCAGTGTCACCATCGCCTCGCCGAGGTCGCGCAGCCGCGCCGCGTCGGTCTCAGCGGCGTCTGGGTCGATCTCATACGTCAGCAGCAGCGCCATGCAGCGGATGAGCAGCGCTTCGTCGTCCAGGTCAGCCGGACGCTTGGTTGCGAGGAGATCACGGACGGCGCTGCGTACGTCGGCGTAGCGATGCGCGAGCAGGTCTGCCACGAACGCTGAGTCGATGAGGAGCGCGTCCGGGGTCTCGGCCAGCCAGCCGAGCGCAAGGGCGCGGGCCTCGGGCAACGTCGCGTCGAGGAGCGCCCGGACGAGCGCGACGTTCGGTTCGCCGGGGTCGTAGAGCCGCTGTGCGAGGTCGAGGCCGAGTCGGACGGTGTCGGCGTAGGGCCGCCCGAGGAGCAAGAGCACTTCGTCGACGCCAAGCCGGTCAAGGAAGTCAGGGTTGGCGCGGAGCGCGCGCGCGGCGAAGTCGTGGACCGGCGCGCAGCGGCTCTCGGCGACGAGGTGCAGTAGGCCCTCGGGCTGCGCGTCCCACAGGTGCGGGAACGCCTCCTCGCGCGTGTCGGCGGGCGTGCCGGTCTCGACGCCGTCCTTCAGCGACCATGCCTTGTTGCCTTTCTTGAGCTGGAAGCGCGGACTGTTCGTGTAGAGCACGTGGTTGAACGCGACGTACGGCGCGAAGGCGTCGTAGCGTGTCGTGCGCACGCGCGTCGTGCGGTTCTGCCAGTCGTACCACTGGAAGACCACCTCGCGTGGCTCGTCGGCGTCCGCGTCGGTGTAGGCGAGCAGCAAGCCGACCGCCATCTTGACGTAGGCGGAGTCGTCCGCCTCGCCGAGCTTGCGCAACATCCGCCAGGCGCGGCGGCGGAGGTAGGCGCGCGTCTTTTCCGAGTAGCCGAGCGCGGCTTCCTCGAACGCCCGATTCGGCGTGAGGTCGCCCGTCTCGGTCCATTCGGGGCCGTCGGGTGTGCGGATCTGCGTCTCGCTCCGGATGGTGCGGTCGCGCCACGTGCCGCGGTCGTACTCCGAGGTGGTCTGGCGGTACTCGACGTAGCCCGTCTCCTTGTTCTTTGTCAGGTGACGGCTGACGGTGCGGTAGGTCCCGTCGTCGTAGTTCCACTCGTAGCCCGTGTCGAACGCGCTCAGGCCAGACGGCTCGGTGGCGAAGCGGTAGGCGAAGCGGCCATACAGTTCAGCATCGTCGCGGAGCTCGGCGAGCTTGAAGAGCTTTCGGTGCCAGTAGAAGAACGGCGCGGCGAGCGGGGCCTCGGTGGCGAAGGCGAGGAGCGTCTCGTGCGCGCCTGGCACATCGTAGATCGCAAGGCCGATGGCGTCGCGCAGGTCGTAGAGGTCGGACGGGGCGATGGCACCGAGCCAGGTGTCGAGTTGAGCACGTCGCGCGTCGGGATCGGCGAGACGCTCGATAACGTCGGTGAAGCCGGTCTGCTGCATGCGCTGGTTGGCCGCGCGCTCCTCGTCATTCGCGAGGTGGTGCAGGGCTTCCTGGGCGAGGTCGTGGACGTGCTCAGCGCGGAGGCGCTCCCACCGGCTCGGTCCCTGCGCGTCGAGCACGCGCAGGATCGCTTGGCGCGCGGCGCGTAGGTCGGGGGCGCTGCGGTCTTCAACGGCGCGACCGATCCGAGCGAGCGCCCAGAGTGCACAGTAGGCCCGCAGCAGCCGGGCATCGGCCTTCGAGACGGGCCACGTGTCCTGCAGCGACGCGGCGAGACGGTCGAGGTGTGCCGTGACCGTCGGGAGTGCGGCCGTGAGGCGCAGTTCGCCTGCGCGCCAGAGAACACGCTCGACCGGCCAGTCGGTCTCAGCGTCGGGGTCGGCGAGCGCAGCGTTGAGGCGGGCAACGATCGCGTTGGTTCGTGCTGCGGCATCGACAGGCTGACGCGATGGGGCAGGGACGCCGGGCGCTTCCACGTAGCCCTTCTTCGTCTTCGCCGTGACCAGCTTGTTGAAGAGTGCCTCGGCTTCGTCGCGGTCCACGGGCAGGTTCGTCTTCGGGACCTCGCGGAGCGTCTGCCCGCGACGGCCGTAGCGGACCGTCACCATGAAGCCGCCGTCCTCCTCGTGGAGATCGACCTCGTAGACCTTGTCGGACGAGCCCTCCTGAAAGGCAAGGCGAGTCTGGCGGACGAGCGGCATGGCTGCGGAAACGGTAGGGCGCTGTGTGATTCGATGCCAACATAAACCGCAGGTGGTGACAGCAAAATGTCATAGCCTCTAGGAAAAGTCGCCCGTATAAAAAAACCGCCGCCCTCGGGGTGAGGACGGCGGCGGTGGCAGCCACGCCAGGGGTCTGGTCGGGTGCGTCAGACAGTCGCGTAGCTGTTCTCGTCCACCGGCTCCGTGAACTCGGGGTAGGCCGAGATGTCGTGCTCGTAGAGGTCGAGGCCCATCCGCTCGATGTCACCGTTGAGGCGCACGCCCATCGTCTTCTTGAGGAGCGTGAAGAGGACGAAGGCGACGGGGAACGTCCACGCGAACGCCGCGCCGATCCCGAGCAGCTGCACGCCGATGATCTCGAGGTTGAACATCGCCTCGGCGTTGAAGAGGCCCGCTGCCAGGGTGCCCCACGCGCCGCAGACGCCGTGCACGGCGATGGCATCGACGGGGTCGTCCACGCCCCGGTTCTCGATAAACGTAGCGGCGAAGACGACGATGATGCCCGCGAGGAAGCCTGTGATGATCGCGAAGTCCGGCGTGAGGTTGGCACAGCCCGCCGTGATGCCGACGAGGCCCGCGAGGACGCCGTTGAGCGTGAATGAGACGTCGGGCTTGCCGGTGCGCAGCCACGTGATCGCCATCGCGCCGACGGCACCGGCTCCGGCCGCGAGGAACGTGTTGAGCGCGATCAGGCCGATCGAGGTATCGCCCGTGGTCGTCGAGCCGGCGTTGAAGCCGAACCAGCCGAGCCACAGGATGAACACGCCGAGGGCCGCCTGCGGGAGGCTGTGGCCGGGCATCGGCTGCGGCTTGCCGTCGATGTACTTGCCCATGCGCGGGCCGACGAC
>JBCCRG010000276.1:0-5431 GCA_039208155.1 Bacteroidota bacterium
AGGCCAGCGACGAAAAGACCGACGACGCAGCGTAAGCTCGCCGTCTACGGACGACTGCAAGCGCCCCGCTAGCTCCATGCTGGCGGGGCGCTTCGCGTTGATGCGCGGGCGGCAATGCACATCGTAGGTTCCGGAGCCGACGCTTCCATACTGCGCACGTCTACACCCTCCATCCATGCTCCTCTCCGCCTCGATCCTTGGTGCCGACCTCGGCGACCTCCGCGCCCACGCCCGTGCTGCCGTTGAGGCGGGCTGCGAGTGGCTCCATGTCGACGTGATGGACGGGCACTTCGTCCCGAACATCTCGTTTGGGGTGCCCGTGATGCAGAGTCTCCGAGATCTCGCAGAGGAAACGAGAACGGTGCTGGACGTGCACCTGATGATCGAGGAGCCGGATCGCTACCTCCGCGACTTTGCGGACGCAGGGGCTGGGTTGATCACGGTGCATGCCGAAGCCTGTCCGCACTTGCATCGAACCGTCCAGCACATCAAAGAGCTAGGCTGCCAGGCGGGCGTTGCGCTCAACCCAGCCACGCCGCTCAGTTGCCTCGACCACATCCTGCCGGACCTCGATCTCGTGCTTGTGATGTCGGTCAGCCCAGGCTTCGCAGGACAGACCTACATCCCCGCGACGAAAGCCAAGCTCGCCCATGTGGCTCGGCGGGCTGCCCGGGATCATCCCGAGCTACTCATTCAGGTGGACGGCGGTGTGACGCCAGACAACGCTGCGCTGAACGTGCAGGCGGGAGCCAACGTGCTTGTGGCTGCGAGCGCCATCTTTAGTGGAGGTACCGTCGCGGAGAACGTGCGGGCCCTCCGGGATGCAGTGAGCTAGGGCACAACAGTAGTTGAGTCTGCCGGCACCCCTGGTGGGAGTACGAAGCCGACTGGCGGGCGGGCGAAGCGCCAGGCGCGGTAGCGTTCTACCACCTCCATCGTGCCGTCTGGAAAGGCAACGGTCTGCGTTCGTTCGGACGGGAGCCCTGTCTCGGCATCGAGCCACAGGGCCGCGGTGCCTGAGGGCTGGGCGTCTACCTGGATGGCGAACGTGAGGGGCCTTAGCGTCCGCCCGCCGCGTTCTTCCGGTGTACCCCACGCGAGGTCGTGCGCGGTCACCCACGCGGCAGCGCCGCCGTCGGCGTGGTCGGGCGGCTGGTCCGCGGTGAGCATTGCCAGGTTGTGCAGGATACCCATGCCGAAGAAGCCGACCACCACTGCGTTGTTGAGAGCGGGCGGTGTGGCAACAGGCGTGCTGAAGTCGGTCTGCGCATCGCGGCCGTAGACCATCCGGGTGCCGTCCGAAATGGCGCCCGGGGCCACGGAGTCGCCTGCAAACGTGCCTGAGGCTCGGAGCCACGCCCGGTTTTGCGGGCCCAGCCAGAGCGCCCCCGAGAGGTCTGCCGTCCGTCCTGTATCCGCCTCGACGCTGAAGTCCACGCGCACGAAGCGCTGGTCGAGCAAGCCCTGGCGCAGCGCTTCAAACGCCTCAGCGGCGTCCATGTCGAGCACCGCCGCCGCTGCGCGCGGATCTGGAGCCGTCCGCTGCCCGCCCGCCCCGCAGCTCGTGGCGAGCCCCATGACTAGGCTCGCCACGGAGAGCTGATAGCCAATAGCCGACAGCCTACGCGCCATACGCCTTGAGGAATCGGATGCCCGCCTCAATGCCCTGGTGGAAGCGGTCGAGGCCGAAGTGCTCGTCGGGCGAGTGGATCGCGTCGGTGTCGAGGCCGAAGCCGAGCAGCACCGAGTCGAGGCCGAGCAGCCGCTTGAAGTCGGCGACGACGGGGATCGAGCCGCCCTCGCGGGTGAAGAACGGATCCTGGCCAAACACCTCGCGCATCGCCTGCTTGGCGGCCTGCATCGCGGGCGCGGTGATGTCCACGATGGCTCCGTGCCCGCCGTGGAGGTCGGTGAACGTAAGTTGCATCGTGTCGGGGACGTGCGCCTCGAAGTGGCGGCGGAGCTTCTCCGTGATCTCGTCTGGCATCTGGTCCGGGACGAGGCGGCACGAGATCTTGGCGCTCGCCTGGGCCGGGAGGACCGTCTTCGCGCCCTTCCCGATGTAGCCGCCCCACATCCCGTTCACGTCGAGCGTCGGGCGGGCGGAGGTGCCTTCGAGCGCGGTGAAGCCCGCCTCGGTCTTCGTCTTCGATACGCCGACCTCAGCGGCCCACGCGGCAGCGTCGAACGGTAGCGCCGCGAACTGCTCGCGCTCCTCGGGGGAGAGCGGACGCACGTTGTCGTAGAAGCCCTCGACCGTGATGTGGTGGTTGTCGTCGTGGAGGTCCGCGACCATCCGCGCCAGCGCGTTGATCGGATTCTCGATGGCCCCGCCGTACATCCCCGAGTGGAGGTCGCGGCTCGGTCCCTGCAGAGTCACCTCGACGTATGCGAGGCCGCGCAGGCCGTACGTGATCGATGGGACGCCCGGCGCAAACAGGCCGGTATCGGAGATCAGCACCACGTCGGCAGCGAGCAGGTCCCGGTTGGCCTCGATGAAGCCGGGCAGGTGAACGGACCCGCTCTCCTCCTCGCCCTCGATCAAGAACTTGAGATTGACGGGTAGATCTTCTCCGCTCTGGAGGTAGGCTTCGAGAACCTTCGCATGCATGAACGCCTGGCCCTTGTCGTCGCAGGCCCCGCGCGCGTAGAGCGTGCCCGTGCGTGCATCGCCGTTCTTGATGACGGGCTCGAACGGCGGGCTCGTCCACAGTTCTAGCGGGTCAGGCGGCTGCACGTCGTAGTGCCCGTAGACAAGGACGGTCGGCTTGTTGTCCGCGACGTGGTGCTCGGCGTAGACAATCGGATGCCCACCCGTTTCCATGAGCCGCGCTTCCTGCACGCCCACGCGCAGCAGCTCGTCGCGCAGCCAGGCTGCGGCCCGGCGTGTCTCGTCGTTGTACGCGGGGTCCGTCGAGATCGAGGGAATGCGCAGCCAGTCCTTGAGCTGGTCAACGAAAGCGTCGGCGTGGTCGTGAGCGTAGGCGAGTGCTTGATCCATGGTCGTTGGTCTTTGGTAGATAGTGGGACGAGAGCACAACGGTAGCGGTCTGAGGCGACACCAAAAACCACCCACCAGCTACCGTCAACCCGCTCTGCGCGCGTGCAAAATAAGCCGGGGGCTCTCGGGCGTGTGCGGGCCGCCGTCGTAGTCGCCGAAGGTGTCGAGTAGCGTTAGGCCGGCGTGCTCGTAGAGGGCGGTGAAGTCGCTGCGGGTGAGGAGGCGGACGGACTCGGTGAAGACGTGGTCTTCTGCAGCAATGCCCTCGGCGTCGTCGCGCTCGAAGCAGCACAGCGTGATGCGCTTCTCGACGCGCGGGCCGCCGGGCGCGTCCTCGTCGATCCAGCGCTCCTGCCGCACGTCGATGCCGTCAATGGTGCGCTCGTCCTCGGGGACGAGGTGCGCGCGCACGTAGTCGGCGTTGAGGAAGTCCTGCACGACGAAGCCGCCAGGCCGCAGCGCCTGTGCCATAGCGTCGACGGCGCGGGCGTGGTCGGCCTCGTCCTGGAAGTAGCCGAACGACGTGAAGAGGTTCACGACGCCGTCGAAGCGCTGCTGGAAATGCGGCAGCCGCATATCGCCGACGACGAAGCGCACGCGCTCGGTGAGCCCCTCCTGCTCGGCGCGATGGCGGGCCGTCGCGATGGCGTTCGCTGAGAGGTCGAGCCCGGTGACGTCGTAGCCGCGCTGGGCGAGCAGGCGCGCGTGGCGGCCTCGCCCGCAAGCCACGTCTAGGAGCGCCGCATCGGGTGCAGGGTCAGCCACGCGCTCGATCAGGTCGAGCAGGCAGCGCGCGTCGGCGAGGTTGCGGTTCTGATAGACGACCTCGTAGGCGTCGGAGTCGAACCAGGCTTCATACCACGCCATTAGAATACCGGACCGTCGAAGCGCCCAGAGAGCGGGGCGCGGGGTGGGAGAGGGCGGAGGGGGAGGGATTCGAACCCCCGGTACCTTGCGGCACGTCGGTTTTCAAGACCGATGCATTCGACCACTCTGCCACCCCTCCGAGTCGAGAAAAATACGGAAGGGCGCGCCGACCCGTTTCGGGGTCGCGCCGTCTCGCTGGTTCTTCGCCTCGCGGTCTCTTTTCGGGCAGAGCGCGCCATCGAGGGGCAGTTGGCGAGCTGCTCCTACGGCCTCATCGCCTTCGCGCCTACCCCAACTCCAGAACGGCCCGCACCATCGGGTCGTCGAACTCTTCGGGGCGGACGATGGTGAAGCCGACCTTTTCAGACGCCCGCTGCATGCCCCGGTTGGTACGCAGGATATCGGCGGTGATGCGCTCGGCCCCCTCGTCGCGCCCGACTTGCACGAGCCGCCGCAGCAACTCCGTGCCGAGGCCCTGGCCCTGGAACTCGTCTTTGACGAGCATGCCGTACTCTCGCTCGGTCGTGCGCGGGATCCGCGAGAGCCGCCCGATGCCAACGATCTCGGGGCGCTCGCGGCCCTCGACCTCCCGTTCGGCGACGAGGGCCATCTCGCGGTCGTAGTCGATGAAGCACTTACGTGCGAGCCGGTCGTGCGCGACCCGCTCGGAGAGCTTGACCGTGCCCGCGTAGCGCAGGTAGACGCTCTGCTCGTCGAGGTCCTCGTGGAAGGCAACGACCTCAGGCTCGTCCTCCGGGCGGATCGGACGGATCGTGACCGTCGCACCGTCTTTGAGCTGATAGGTGGCCACGTACCGGCGCGGGTAGGGACGGATCGCGGGGCGGGGCAGGGCCGCGTCGGGGAGGTCGGGCGGATGGAGGACCACGCGGGCATCGAGGACGGTGAAGCCTGCCGGGGTAGCCAGGAGCGGGTTGACCTCGATCTCGCGTACGCGCGGCTGCTCGGCGACGAGTTGAGAGAACCGGACCACGAGGGCTTCGAGCGCGTCGAGGTCGATCACGTGTCGGAAGCGTGGGTCGTCGGCGAGGGCGGCGTCGGGGCGGTAGTCGCGGAGGGCGGCGTGAATGCGCGTCTGCTCCATCATCCGCCGCGCAAGCGTGGTGTTGAGCGGCGGCAGACCGAGCGCGCGGTCCTGCATCACGTCGGCAAAGGCTCCGCCTGCCCCGAAGAGCACAACGGGCCCGAACACCGGATCGACGGAGGCGCTGAGGCGGAGGTCGAGGCCGCGCTGACGGATCATCGGCTGGACCGTCACGCCGAGGAAGTCGAAGGCCGACGCCTCGTCGCTATCAGGGTCGTCAGAGGCGAGCAAGCCCTCGATCTGCGCGAACGCCTCGCGGACGTCCTCTGCCCGCCCGAGGTTGAGGAAGACGCCCCCGATGGCGCGCTTGTGGACGAGCCCACGCGCGTGCGCCTTCACGACGACCCGACTGCCCGCGTCGAGGAGTGGCTGGGCCAGCGCGACGGCCTCGTCAGCGGTGCGCGCCACCTGCGGCCGTGCCGTCTCGAAGCCGTAGCACGCCAGCAGCGCCTTCGACTCGA
>JBCCRG010000277.1:0-5408 GCA_039208155.1 Bacteroidota bacterium
CCGAATCGGCCCAAAAAACAACGAAGGCGAGGAGCTAAGCTCCCCGCCCTCGCTGCGCTCTCTCTTCCTCTCTCGTGAGGACTTGGGGCGGTCGGGCCGGGGGGCGGCGCGACCGCAAACTGGTGTGGACGATGCGAGTCAGGCGGCCTGCTGGGTCGTTTCGAGCCGGGCGCGCAGCCCTCGGAGCGTCTTCGAGAGGATCTGCGAAATCCGTGCCTCAGTCAGATCGTATTGCTCAGCAATCTGCCGGAGCGTGAGATTTTCGAAGTAGTAGAGGGCGACCATCTCACGCTCACGCTGCGGGAGCTGCTCGATGAGCGCGCAGACGTGGTCGAAGAGCGAGCGCTGCTCGATGGCGTCGAAGGCGGCCTCGGCCGTCGGGTGCGCGAGCGTGTCGATGGGGGAGGCGTGGTCGTCGGAGCCGCCCTGGTCGTGGAGGGCGAGCGAGAAGCGCTGCTGCGCGTCCGAACGAAGCTTGTGCACGTCCTCGATCTCGACGCCGAGGCGCTCGGCTACAATGCCGTCGTGGACAGCGCCGCCATGCTCCTGCTCTAACTCGTCGGTGACGCGGAGCACTTCGGCCACTTTGCGGCGGCGGCCCCGGCTGAGCGTGTCGATGGTGCGGAGGAAGTCGACGAGCGCGCCGCGGATGCGGCCGTAGGCGAACGAGGCGAACGGGGTGCCGTGGGCCGGGTCGTAGGCGTCGAGAGCCTGGAGCATGCCGAGCATGCCCGCGTTTTCGAGGTCGCCGTAGGAGGCGAGTGGGTGGTCGGGGAGGGGGACCCGCTTCACCATCGAGCGGACGAGCGGGAGCGCGGCTTCCGCCACGGCGCGGCGGTGGCGCGGGCTCGGGTCGAGGGCAAACGCCTCAGCAGTGGTCTGGAGATCGAGGGGCATCAGGTGGTGGAAACGGTCGCGGCCCGGCGGAAGGCCAAGTGGAGGGGGAATCCGGGAGGGACGGCTCAGGCGTCCGGGTGCGGAACAGGCGGGGTGCCGGGAAGCGGGTGGCGCGGGGGTGCGTGGCGCAGTGCCCGTGCCAGGGCGTCGGTCGCGTGGACGGCCCCGCCAATGGCGAGGCAGCCCATGAGGGCGACGGCGAGGCCTTCCATGAGGGGGAGGGCGGCCAGGCTGCGCGTCGCGAGGAAGAGCAGCCCTGCAATGGCGAGGAGACGGAGGGTCCAGTCGTGCATCGGGGTGGGTCGGTTGCGTTCGACCCCCTTCACGACAAAGCCGTGCCAGACTCCGAGGCCCTGTCAGACAACCCCGGACACCGCACTCCTTGCCGAGAGTGGCACGCCCGCTAAACCCTCAGCCGACGTGCATCGGTGGAGCATCGCGTAACTCTGGCGTTCCACCTTTACCAGCCAAAGCACACACGCAGCACATGGCTTCGCACGGCGTCCACCAACGGGCGCGCGCAGCGGGCTGCACTGGGTTATTCCCAATCGTAAACCGGCAGGGTAGAATTACGGCGTGTGCCGGTCGAAAGGCTCACGTCACCGGTCCAGCGGGTATCGGCGCTTCGAAAGCGCGGTGTGAGCCGGAGCGAATCGCGGTGGCGATTTCGTCAAGGGCGCGTTCCACCTCGTCCATCGTGTTCCAGATCCACGGCGCGAAGCGCAGAAAACGGCCCTGGCGGCTGTCCGTATAGACACCCCGCGTCTTCAAGAACTCACACAGTAGGTCGGCGGACTCTACCTCCACGATCACCATCGCGCTGCGGCGCTCGGCCTCGCGCGGCGACCGCAGCCGCAGCCCGACCGCCTCAGCGCGCTCGATGGCGCGGGTCGTCTTCGCGAGCGAGTCGGCGCGGACGGCATCGAGCCCGACATCAAGCAATGCTCGAACGCCCTCTACAGCATGGTAGAGCGAGGCGACAGCCGTGGTGCCACCCAGGAAGCGACGGCGTACCTCCGGATGCGACTCGGGCGTGGCGTTGAAGGCAAACGGGGCTGCGTCGCCGAACCAGCCCGTCAGCGCAGGCGTGAGGGCGAGGCCGTCGCGGACGTAGAGGATGCCATTGCCTGACGAGCCCGAGGCTTCCTTGAGGAGTCCACCTACGTAGACGTCGATCCCAAGGGCCTGCACGTCGATGGGCATGGTCGCGTTGGCGTGGTAGCCATCGAGCGCGCATAGCCCGCCATGCTGGTGTACGGTCGCCGCGGCCTCTTGAAGGAACGCATCCGGCAGCCGCTCGCCCGTCGTGAAGCCGACGTGGCTCAGGAAGACCCACGCCGTCTTCGGTCCGATGGCGTCGAGCACGGCCTGTTGGTCTACGAAGCCGTCCACGCCTGGTGGCACCACACGCAAGTTGAAGCCGCGCAGGGCGACCCACTGCCGCGCCGAGTGCTGCACCGACGGGAAGGCCGTCGCTGAGATCACGACCTCGTTGCGGCCATCCTCAAACGACCCCCTGTCAAATGGTTCGGGGGCCGAGAGCAGGCATTGCACCGACCAGTGTGCGTTCGGCTGCATCACGCAGGTCCCCGCCGGAGCGCCGAGCAGCCGCGCCACGAAGCGGTCGCCGAGATACGTCGGCAGTGTCCACCAGCCCACTGGCGTCGGGTCGGCCGGGTCCCAGTGGTTGGGGACCTCGTTCCAGGCATCCACGCCGCGCGTCGTCCAGTCGTCTGCGAAGCGCTGCATCATCGCGGGTACCGACTTCGGCATCAGCCCATGCGTGAACGCGCGCAGCTCGATGGCAGGCTGCCCGTCGGGGCCGGACGGAATGACGAAGTGATCGCGGAGCATAGTAAGGTGTGGACGTATGAGCGTGTGAAAGTATGAACGTGGATACTCCTGCTGAGAATGGGACACGTTCACACGTTCATACCTGCACACATCCACACAAAAAAGCAGGCCCCGCCGTGATGGAGGAGCCTGCTCGGAAGTGGGGGGAGGCGGGTGCCTACGCCTCGGCCGGGTCCACGTGGACGAACTTGCGGTTGCCGCGCGAGCGCGCGAAGCGGACCGTGCCCGTCTCGGTGGCGAAGAGCGTGTCGTCGCCGCCGCGGCCTACGTTGACGCCGGGGTGGAACTTCGTGCCGCGCTGGCGGACGATGATCGAGCCGGCCTTGACGAACGTGCCGCCGTAGGCTTTCACGCCGAGCATCTTCGGGTTTGAGTCGCGCCCGTTCTTTGTCGAGCCGACGCCTTTCTTATGTGCCATGAGAGGATTCGGTTGGGGTTCGCGGACGAAGGTTCTCGGCCCTCGCCCGAACTAAGGACAAGCGAGCGGGCCTAATTGAGGCTGAGCGCCTTGATAGCAATGCGCGTGTAGGGCTGGCGGTGGCCGTTCTTGACGCGGTAGCCCTTGCGGCGCTTCTTCTTGAAGACGATGATCTTGTCGCCCTTGACGTGGTCGAGGACCTCGGCGGTCACCGACGCGCCTTCGACGGTCGGGGTGCCGACGGCGACGCCGTCGCCGGAGGTGAGGAGGACACGGTTGAAGGTGACCTCGTCGCCGATCGCGGCGTTCAGGCGGGGGACGTAGAGTGTGGCGTCCTCCTCGACCTTGAACTGCTTCCCGGCGATTTCTACGATAGCGTACATGGTGCTGCGGCTTGGGATGGAAACCTAGCGAGAAGCGCAAGGCCGATGTGAGATCGGCAGTCGGCTACGCTGGGCGCGAGCGAATGGCAAAGGCTTCTAATATAGGAAGCCCTCTTGCGCGTTCCGTCTCGGGGCGTCGGATTCTCCGTGAAGGCAGAAGTGCGATCTTCGAAAGCCCACCGGATCCCGTCACGCCCGGGGTTGTCTGGGTTGGGCACCCGCTCTTCACCCCTGGCCCCTTTTTCTGTCTATGATCGCCACCCTCCTCACCGTCGGCGACGAACTGCTCATCGGGCAGGTCACGAACACCAACGCCGCGTGGCTCGGCGAGCAACTCAGCCTCGCCGGTATCGACGTGCGCCGCCACGTCACGGTGGGGGACGATGCCGCCGCGATCCATGCCGCGTTGCGCGAGGGCTATGCCGAGGGGGCGCTCGTGGTCATCACGGGCGGCCTCGGGCCGACGCACGACGACGTCACGAAGAAGGCCGTCGCGGATTTCTTTGGGAAGAGCACGCAGGTCGACGCCGACCTCGAAGCGGCCATCGCAGAGCGCTACCGGACGCGTGGCCGTCCTGTCCCGCCGAGTACGACCGAAATGGCGCTCGTCCCCGAGGACTTCGACCTCCTCGCCAACCCCATCGGCACGGCGGCTGGGCTGTGGTACGAGGACGAGCACGAGGACCGGCGTCGCCTCGTTACTGTGATGCCGGGCGTGCCCTATGAAATGGAGGCGATTACGAAGACGGCGTTGCTGCCGAAGCTCCGCGCGGCGCACGACGGCCTCGTGATCCTGCACCGGACGCTGCTGACGGTCGGCTACGGCGAGACGATGCTCGCGCAGCAGCTCGGGGCCGACAAGGGCGACCTCGTTCCTTTTCTGGGCGCTCACGATCAGGGCGGGGACCACCTCGGCCTCGCCTACCTCCCCGGCGCGGGCGGCGTCCGCCTCCGCCTGACGGCCAAGGGCGACGACCGCGCCGAGGCCCAGACTCGGCTCGACCGCTTCGCTGCCTTCGTTCAGGATCGCCTCGGCGACGCGATCTACGGCGAGGGCGACGACACGCTCGAAGCCATCGTTGGTGCGATGCTGGTCGAGCGCGGCCTCACACTCGCCGTGGCGGAAAGCTGCACGGGTGGGCGCGTCATGGAGCAACTCGTGAAAGTCTCCGGAGCCTCGGCCTACCTGCGCGGCGGCGTCGTCGCCTACTGCAACTCGGTCAAGCGTGACCTCCTGGGTGTGGACGCCGCCACGCTCGACGAGCACGGTGCCGTCAGCGAGCCCGTTGTCCGGCAGATGGCCGAGGGCATCCGCGCCCGCACCCGAGCCGACGTAGCGATCTCCACAAGCGGCGTCGCTGGGCCAGGCGGCGGCACGACAGGGAAGCCTGTCGGCACGCTCTGGCTCGCCTATGCCGACGATGCCGGTACCTACGCCGTCCGCCTGCAACTCGCCCAGAACCGCGCGCTCAACATCCGCCTTTCCACGATGGCGGCGCTCAACCTTCTGCGCCGCCAACTCCTCCGCCGAGATGGAGAGAGGGTTAAGGGTAAAGAGTAGGGAGCGCGCACAAGCTTGCCGCAGTACCCAAGACAAGTTTGCTTTCCTCACCGCCTCACCGCCTCACCGCCTCACCGCCTCACCGCCTCACCGCCTCACCGTGAGCTTCCGTCCCCGCCGTCGTCCCGATGCCTCCGACGAGCCTGAGCGCCCGCCGCTGAAGTAGGGCACCGTCACGCGGCTCGTGCAGCAGCAGAAGAACACAGACCGCGTCTCCGTATTCCTGGATGGCGCGTTTGCGTTCGGGCTGACGAAAGACCTCGCGGTGACGGAAGGGCTGCGGAAGGGCCGAGCG
>JBCCRG010000278.1:0-5398 GCA_039208155.1 Bacteroidota bacterium
GCGAGGATGCGCTCGGTGTCCGGCGCGGCGTGGATGCGGTAGACGAACGGGCGGCGCTTCGACTTCGGCACCTTGCCGATCTCCATCGAGACGCAGCGGTTGGCGAGCAGCATGCACTCCTCGATGAGCCGGTTGGCCTCGATGCGCTCCTTGCGCACGATGTCGATGGGCTCCCCGGCGTCGTTGAGGATGATGCGCACTTCCGGCGTATCGAAGTCGATGGAGCCCTCGCGTAGGCGCTTCTTCGTGAGCGTCCGTGCGAGCTTGCCCGCGAGCAGCACCTCGTCTTTGACGAGGTGGTCCTGGATGCCGCCGTCGAGAATCTGCTGCGCCTCCTCGTAGGTCAGCCGCGCCTTCGAGTGGATCACCGTCTCGCGGATCTCCCAGTCGCGGATCTTGCCGCGCGCAGACACGGTCATCAGGCACGAGTAGGTCAGCTTGTCCTCGTGCGGGCGCAGCGAGCAGACGCCGTTGGAGAGCCGCTCGGGCAGCATCGGGATGACGCGGTCCACGAGGTAGGTCGAGGTGCCGCGCTCGTACGCCTCGCGGTCAAGTTCGGTGTTCTCCTCGACGTAGTGCGATACGTCGGCGATGTGGACGCCGAGGCGGAAGTCTCCGCTGTCGAGCCTCTCGATAGAGATCGCGTCGTCGAAGTCCTTGGCGTCCTCCGGGTCGATGGTGAAGATCATCGCGTCGCGCAGGTCGAGCCGCCGGGCGACCTCCTTCTTTGGAATCTTGACGGGTATAGCCTCGGCCTCGGCCTCGACGGCGGGGGGAAAGTCCGAGCGGATACCTTGGGCGAGTGCCACCGAGAGGACCGCTACGCCTGGGTCGTCAGGCTTGCCGAGCACGCGCAGGATGCGGCCCTCCGGCGAGCCCTTCGGGTCCTCGTACTGGTCGATGGACACCATCACCTTGTCGCCCTGCTCGGCGCCGTTGAAGTGCTCCTTCGGGACGTAGATGTCCTTCGTCTGCTTCGGGTCGTCGGCCTTGACGAAGGCGAAGTGGCCTAGCTTGTCAAACGAGCCGACGGTGTGGGCCCGGCCGCGCCGGAGAACCTCCACCACCTCCGCTTCTCGTTTGTAGTCTGCACGAGCTCCACGTACAGGGGCTGCGAGTGCCACGCGGACACGGTCGCCGTGGAGCGCGTTCTTGAGGCGGTTGGCACGCACGAAGAAGTCATCCTCGCCGCCGGTCCCATCGACGTTCACGAAGCCGAAGCCGCTCGGGTGCATAATGAGCGTCCCCTCGGCGTGGGCGTGCTTGCGCTGCTTGCGGTGCTGGAACCGGTTGCCCTTCACGCGCTGCACAAGCCCAGCGTCCTCCAACTCGCTCAGCACATCACGGAAGAGGCGGAACGGCTCGCGGCCCTTGCCGAGCGAAAGGTATTTCGCGAGTTCCTTCGGACGAAACGCCTGGGTGCCGTTGTTGCGGAGGAGAGCGAGGAGGTCACGTTTGAGCGCGGCGCGATTGAGCGGCTTGGGCATGCGGCGTGGCGGGTGGATGAGCAGAGGGGTGGAGAGCAGTAGGCCTCCCCAATCGTCCCCTGAACGCTGGTGCGCCATCGCTGTTCGCCCAGCCGGTCTCGGAGGCCCTACCTTGCCCTATCCCGTTGGCGTCATTGCACCATGCCTGCCCATGAAGCTCTTCGATGCTTACACGCCCCGTCTGAGCGTGGAGCCCATCGCACCGCGCCATGCGCCAGGTATCCAGCGCCACGCCAACGACGCTCGCATCGCGGATATGACGCCGCTGCCGCACCCGTATCCTGAGGACGGGGCCCGCCGCTTCATTGCCGGGGCTCGGAACGCCTGGACCGCAGGCAGAGCCTACAACTTCGCCGTCTGTTTCGATGACGAGGCGGTTGGGACATGCGGCCTCAAAGGCGTCCGCACCACGGAGGAAGGCTATCGCGAGGCCGAGCTCGGCTACTGGATCGGCGTCCCGTTCTGGGGGCGTGGCTTCGCCAGCGCCGCCGTGCGACTCGTCACCACGTTCGCCTTCGAGACGCTGGGACTTGACCGCGTCACGGCGGTCGTGCTCACGCGTAACGAAGCTTCAGCACGGGTTCTTGAGAAGGCTGGCTTCGAAGTGACCGGGTCGGGCGCGGCCACCACAGGCTGCGGGGAGGAAGGAGAACCTCTCGAGCGCTATGCCCTCGACGCTGCAGACTGGCAGGCAGCCCGCTCGGCGTGAGCACTTGCTGGACGCCTACCTTCAAGGCTTCCGACCACACGCCTGCCTGTACCGTGCCCATCAAGCCCTGGACGACCCTCGCCTCGAAGACCCTCATCGAGCGCTGGTGGATGACGCTCCGTGAGGACCGCGTCCAACTGCCGACAGGGACCGTCCTCGACGAATACCACGTGCTACACTACCCCGACTGGGCTTGCGCCATTCCGGTCACCGACGACGGGCACGTGGTGATGGTAGAGCAGTACCGCTACGGCATCGAGCGGAACTCGCTCGAGTTTCCAGCCGGTGCCGTCGATCCAGGCGAAGACATCGAGGCGGCGGCGCGTCGGGAGCTGCTCGAAGAGACAGGCTATGAAGCAGCGCAGTGGACGTACCTCGGCAAGGGCTCGGTGGAGCCCGGACGACACACGAACTACGGGCACATCTTCGTGGCACGCGGTGCGCATCGCGTCGCCGCGCCGCACCTCGACGGCGCTGAGGACCTGGAGCAGCGCCTCATCCCCGTCGCAGACCTTCCCGCGTGCGTGGCGGACGGCACAATCACGCACAGCACGCATATCGCCGCGCTCTATTGGGCGCTGCACGAGGGCCTGCTCGGGTAAGGCCGCTGCCGCAGAGCGTCTGGCCGAAGGCTCACAGGCGATAGGCAGAGTACCCCGCCTCCGACAAGCCAACGACGGCCTGGTCGGCATCCGATGCGGTCGCGAAGCCGAACCGGAACGCGCCGCCTGTGCCCTCGCGGATCTTGAGCAGCTCGATGTCCTTGATGTTCAGACCGGCATCGTAGAGCGTCTGGACGAGGCGCAGGAGGAAGCCTGGGCGGTCTTCGGCGTAGACGTACACGTCGGCGAGCGGGGCGAGGAAGCCCTTCGTGTCCTTCGGGATCGTGTTGCGAACGGTGCGCGCGTGGACGAAGCGTTCCGCAAGCGCGTCGAAGTCGTTCGAGGCAAGGTCGTAGCGGGTCGCCTGGAGGGCATCGGCGAGGCGGGCGAGCGCGTCGAGGACCGGCCCCTCGTTGGCGAGGAGGATCTCTCGCCATAGTTCGAACGGGGAGGAGGCGATGCGGGTCATATCGCGGAAGCCGCCTGCCGCGAGCCGCAGGAAGGCGTCGTCGTCGTCGTTCGACTCCGCTGCGAGCGTCATGAGGAGTACGGCGACCAATTGCGGCACGTGGCTCACGAGCGCTGCGATGCGGTCGTGCCGCTCCGCGTCAAGGAGGAGCACCCGCGCGCCGGTCACCCGGACGAGATCGATGAGGGCCTCGAACTGCTCCGGTAGGACGTCCTCCGCGATGCCCTCGGGTGGGCACAGCACCCACGTCGCGTTCTCGAACAGGAACGGGTCGGCGTGGGCGAGCCCGCCGCGCTCCGCGCCCGCCATCGGATGCCCGCCCACAAACGGGTTGGCGGCGGGCAGTACCTCGGCCGCGTACGCCACCAACGGCGTTTTGACGGAGCCGACATCGGTGACGATGGCCCCCGGTTGCAGGTGCGGCGCGATCTCGCGCAGGAGGCCCGGCAAGACGCCCATCGGCGCGCCCAGCACGACGAGGTCTGCGTCTCGGACGGCTTCAGCCACGGACCCAGCCGCGACGTCCGCTGCGCCGTGATCGACGACCGTGTCGCCTTCGCTGGGGTCGTACGCAACGACATGCAACTCCGAGCGACGTTCGCGCAGCACGAGGCCGAGCGAGCCACCGATGAGCCCTGTGCCCAGCAACGCGACCGTGCGAATCGAGTCCTGCATCATGTGCTCAGTCCGCTACCTCATCCGCGAATCTGCTCTTCACCGCCTCTACGTCGACGCCGCCGTCTTGCATCTTCGTCTCGGCCTCCGCGGTGACAGCCTCAGCAAACGCACGCAGAAAGGCGTCGTGATCGGTATAGCGACCCGTCTTCGTGTAGACCAACTCGTACTCCACGGGCTCCCACGTCGCGAGGTCGGCGCGGTTGTGCTGGAGTTGCACTTCCAGGTTGTCGAGCGCCCGCGCGAAGCGTGCCTCCGACGTCACCCCTTCCTCGAACTCGTGCCATAGGGCGGCGACGTATGCTCCTGTCGGCGGGGGTAGCATCGCTTCAAGATTAGCGATGGCTGTGTGCTCACGCTCGGCCTTCCGAGCCTTCGCTTCGCCCGTGTCGAAGAACACCACGTCGCCAGCCTCGGCCTCTACGAGGTCGTGCACGAGCACCATTTGCAGCGTGTGCGCGAGGTCGACGGGGTGCTCTAGGTGTGGCTGCAGCAACATCGCCATGAGCGCCATCTGGTAGCTGTGCTCCGCGACGCTCTCGCGGCGCCCCTGCGAGGTCCACGAGTGCCGCAACTCGAACTTGAGCCGCTCTGCGAGCCGAAGCACACCGAGAAGCGCAGGAATTGGTGAGGAAGAGCTCATACGTTCCAGCCGTGTCGGTCGATGGTGGTGGTGAGGTGCGCGAGGTGGTGGCGGCCGTGCCAGACGTAGGTGCCTAGCGTCATATCGAGCCGGTGCCTCGTGTCCGTCGCTGGATGGTGGAACTGCCGCGCCCAGGCCGCCTCGTCGAGACCACGCAGGAGCACGACCCAGCGGGCGTGGAGCGCCGCCAGGAAATCAAGGCTGGGTGCGATGGGACCGGCATAAAGTGGGACGCGGGCCCAGGCGTTCTCGTCGTAGGGCTTGATCGTGGGCGTGGCCTCGGTGAGCGTCCAGCAGAAGCGGACGTAGGCGTTGAGGTGGCTGTCCGCGACGTGATGGACGACCTGCCGCAGCGTCCAGCCGTGCTCGCGGTAGCGCGTATCGAGCTGGTCGTCCGAGAGCGACTCGGCTGCCTGGCGCAAGTCGGCTGGGAGGGCAGCGAGGTCATTGATCCAGACAGCGCGCTGGGGCGGTAGGACGGGGCCGTCGTGCCCGAACGGGCCAATGGGATAGCGGAGATCCATGCGGGCGGAGGGCTGGGACATGCGAAACGGGCCGCATAACTTACTCGCGCTCTCGTTCACCTCGCCCCCGACCCCGTGCTCTTCCCCATCAGCGACGACGACCGCGCGCTCTCCGGCGTTGCCTACGTCAGCATCACGTTCCTGGTCCTCAACGTGCTGCTCTTCCTCGTGCAACTCAGCAACGACGACTTCACCTACGGCTGGAGCGTCATCCCGTACGAGATCACGACCGGCGAAGACCTCACCCGGGGGACGACCGTCAGCGGTCCGAACGGCGAGCGCATCCAGA
>JBCCRG010000279.1:0-5386 GCA_039208155.1 Bacteroidota bacterium
CTTTAGCGAGAATTCGCCGCTGTGCGGCATAGCGCAGACACGGCTACCGGAGGTCCAGGCTACAGACCGGCATCGCGAGCGCTCGCCACGACGTCCTGCATGACACGCCAGGCGCGCTCGCCGTTGCGGCCGTCAGCGCCGAGCATGTGCTTGTCCAGGAAGGCACGGGCCTGGGAAGCGCAACACATGGGATCGTCGAGGGCCCGGTCTAGCGACGCCAGTAGGGCCTCGAAGTCGCGAGCGAGCAAGCCGCCGTGCTCCTCAGGGGACTGCTTCCACACGTAGTGGGCGGACTCGACCTCCTTCGTCCGCACCCCGAAGATGGTGCGCTGCCGCCACTGAAACACCTCGTCGGCGCTGCGCACGGGGTAGACATGCACCGTGGGGCGGCCCGTGGCATAAAACAGGTTGGCGATGGACGAGTAGTTCGTCACGAGCACATCGGCCACCTGGAGATCGAGGTAGTTGTCCGGATGCTCGTTTTTGAACTTGAGCACGACGTGCGGGTGACGGACCGCGAGGTCGCGCAGGAACGCGACGTAGGCGCTCTCAAAGCGAAACGCATCGTGGAGGCGGAGGATCACGTTCGCGCCCCGCTGTCGCAGGTGTACGAGCAGCCGCTCGAAGAGGTCGTCATCGCGGCCCCAGTGGGCGAAGACCTCGCCGTAGTGCCAGGTCGGCGCGATCAGGACGGTCGGCGTGTCGACGACGTCGAAGGGGTAGAACGGCTGGGCGCGAGTGCGGTCGAGCGGCGTGCGCAGGTCGTCGTGGCTGACGGCTCCGATGAGCTGGCAGTTCTCCGGATGGAGGCCGCTCACCGTGGAGCGAAACTCGAGGTCCCAGGGGCCAAAGCACTGCCAGCGGAATCGCGGATTGGGCTGCTGGGGATCGCCGAACGCCGTCTTGATAGCGCGGTGCATCCAGGCAAAGCTCTGCACGTCGTCCGGCCCCTTCCACCCGAACCCATGCCAGAGCATGAGGCCAGCGGGAGAGGGCGCACGCAGCGGCACCTCCTTGTCCATCACCGTGATATCGGGCGCGAAGCCGGGGATCTTGCCGAGCAGGTTGTGGCGCTGCTTCCGCTGGATCAACTCGGCTTCCAGCGGAAACACCCGAGCAACGCCCTCCCGCTGGAAGCCCTGCGGGTCGTCGAGGACCACCTTGAGGGTCACGTCGTCGCGGGCGTCGAGGTGGCGGGCCAGGCTCCAGAGATCCGCCCCAAAGGTCGTAGCCCAGATGAGGACGTTCATGGAAAGCAGGATCAGGATGGGCGAGGATGCTCCCAAGGCATGCCCTGGAAGTCATTCATGACCGCACTCCAACGGGCGATGCTCTGCGCCCGGGTCGCCTGGGTGAGTACCCAGTCCCGAGGAGTGAGTGCCTCTGAGTCGAGCATGTCTAGAAAGTGTCCGGTCTGTGCCACCAGCCAGTCCGGGTCTGAAAAGGCGCGGTCGGGATCGACGAGGACGACCTCTGTGGGGCGGTCGGCGTCCTGCATGAGGCCCACTTGTGTAAAGAGGCAAGGCAGGTTCATCGCCATCGCTTCGTTGCAGACGATGCTGTTGCCTTCGTATCGGCTGAGATGAATGAAGGCGCGGGCACCGCGCATGCGGTCAGGTACGTCGGCGGGAGCACACGCCAGGGGCTCGAAGGTCCAGGCCGGGAAGGCGCGCGCCAGGACAGGCATCAGATCGCGGCCTTTGTGCTTGAGTCGCGCGTCATGGAGGAGCAGGCGGCTGCCCGCGTTGCGGAGGCGTCCGTCGAAACGCTCCACGTCAATCGAGTGGTAGATGACATGCGAGGCCCCATTGCCGTAGAGCCGTTCAAAGGTGGCCGCGATCCATTGGGCACAGGCGACCCAGAGGGTACCGGGCCGCTTCGCAGCGCGTCGCTGCCTGCGCTGGAGGCGCCAGTGGCTCAGCGAGCGGGTCGCCTCGAACTTGACCGCCCCGACGCCGTGCTGGAACCCGATCACGGGGATGTCGGCGGACCAGTCCGCTACGAAATGGTTATCGCAGATGACGGGGAGGCGGCCTGCCCGTACGATCTCCTCATCCCGGGTGGCCGGGGTCATGAACGACACCTCCTCGAAGAGCAACGCCAGCGAACGAGCAAACGTCTGCACGCCCCCTGTGGTGGTTGCGGGGTCTTCTTCGCTGTAGTGGACGACGTGGTGGGGTAGTCGACGCAGGGGAGTGGGGGAGTCCATCTGGCGGGCGATCAAGAGGCGTCGCGATTCAGGCGTAGCAGAAGGTAGCGCCTAAGGAACCGCCACTCCTCGGCAGAGACCAGGCCTGTCAGGGTAGCGGTGATGGCGTAGCCGACCAGGATGATCGCCGCCTGCCCCGCCAGCCCGAGCACCGGACCGGTCTCGACGAAGAGCTTGAACGCCGCGGCCAGGGCAACGGCTGGCAGCGCCGTCAACACGACGCGGAGCCATGCTCCTAGCGGGAAGACCTGCCTGAAGGGGACGTCGGCCACTCGGCCGATATGCCAGGTGTAGCCCGCCACCATCACCACGAAGGCGAGCAGCGTGCCGAGAGCGGGGCCATTGAAGCCGATCAGCATGACAAGCGGGACGCTGATGACCACATTGGCTCCGAAAGCAATCAGAGCAGAACGGAGCACGAAGGCCGGGCGTCCGGCGGCCACCAGGATGGTCCCAAAGGCCGTGATGCGGCCCATCGTCATCAGCGCGTAGAGCCGCAGCACGCTGGCCCCGTCGAGGTAGTCTGCAGTGAAGAGGAGCGTCACCGTTTCCTCAGCGGCCACGACAAACACGAGACAGAGCGGTACCACCAGCAGCGCGGTCTTCTTCGCCTGCTCACGCCACAACGCCACTGCGTCGCGCAAGCGGTTCTCCTTGAACAGGGTCGCGAAGCGCGGGCCATAGGCCACGCCGACCGCGTAGGCAAGGCTCGGCACCACGGGCACCTGCCAGCTTCCCGCGTTGTATTCCGCAAGCGCCACCGCCCCGAGCGGGATGATGAGAAAGCGGTCGAACCGGTTGTTGATGTTCGACACCAACTCGGTCAGGCCTATGGGAACCGCGAAGCGGATCAGCCCGCCGGTGGTCATGGAGGTTGGCGTCGGAGCGACGCCGCGGTACACGAAGGCACTATAGGCGAACGTCAGGACGAGGTAGACGACGCCGAGCCCGCTCAGTACGAGCATCACCGTCCATACGTCGGCCCCCAAGGCCAACGGGATCAGCGTTCCCAGGCTCATACCGAGCGAGCGAATGATCGACGTGCTGGCTGCGGCGCGGTCACGCCCCTCCACGATCAGCATGTTCGGCAGCATACGCATGGGGAGGTCTCCCAGCGGCAAGCCGACCAGCGCCACGAGGTAGTATAGCTTCACCTCCGTATCCAGCACGCCGGACCAGCTAAGCCCGGCGATGGTCAGCTGGCACAGGGCGACGCCCCCCCCTAGAGCGAGCAGCAACAGGCCCATCTTCACCACGATGGTGCGCCGCTCACCCGATGCACGGCCCGGCAGATGGAACGCCAGCGTCCCGGGTAGCCCCACGGTCAGCACCATCGTGAGCGTGGTGTTGATCAGCAGGAGCGCCGTCAGAACCCCGACATCGGCCTTGCCCAGAATGCGGACGATCACCAACGGCGCAATCGTCTCGATGAGGGTGGCGAGGATCTGCCCCACCGCCAAGACCCCGGCTTGATGCGCCGTTTGCGCATCCGCTTCACTAGACGCGCTGGGTTTTTCCGATGTCGGTTTTTGCGGTGTCGCGCTGTCGCTCATGACCCAGGAGCGGACGTCCCGTGCTGTGCCTGTGCCATTCGATGGTGGTGGAGGCGACGGGTAATGAAGGCATGAACCACCTCGCCTCGCTCTTGCCAGGTGCGGACGTGGCGGCGTGCCTCAGCAGCGAGTCTAGCCCGAAGGTCGGGGGCGCCGATCAGCCCGCGCAAGACCTCCGTCGCCGCGTTGAGGTTGTCCGGTGCGACCAGGCGACCCGAGACGCCGTCGTCGATCACTTCGAGCAGGTCTGGGGTAGCCGGGCCGAAAATGGGCCGCTCCGCAGCCATGTAGAGGAAGGTTTTCATCGGCAGCACGGTATTGCCCACGTCGGCAAGCGGGCCGCGCGTCGGCGGGATGAGCAGCACATCGGCCGCATAGAGATACGGCACGGTAGCACTGAAGGGCTGCCACGCCACGATGTGCACGTTCTCCATGATGGCCGCCCTGGTTTCGATGGGCCCGGTCCCTTTGGAGCCCACCAGCACAAACTCGGCCTCGGGTATCCGCTCGGCGAGGTCGAGCACGAGGCCCAGGCCCTTCTCCGGCGACACGTGACCTGCGTACACCACGATGGGACGATCGGCAGGCAAGCCCGTCGCATGCCGTGCCTGGGCTTGAGGTAGGACGGGGGCCATCCGCGCAGGGTTGTAGCCATTGTGCGCCACGAGGAGTTGGTCCTCGGTAGCCCCGACGTAGCGATAGCTCTCGGCGGCCAGCTGCGAGTGGAGCACGGCCCCGAGAAACCGTGGGTGGGCAAAGAGACGGCGGAAGAGGCGGCGGGTGCGAGGACGCTGCGTCGGCCACGGCCGGTACGTTTCGTAGACCGTCGGAAGACCTCGCCGCAGGGCAGCCATCACGGACGGAAGGTTCCGCGTGTAGAGGAGGTCGGCACGCTTCACGTGAGGGTGACGCGCAGCAGCCCAGCCGTGCACCACCTTTTCCAAGCCGCGGAACGTCGGGTTCAACCCCCTCACGGGTAGCACACCGAAGGTGGGCGGCACCTCGTAGAACGCCGCGATGTCCTCCGCGCTCGCCGTCTCCTTCAACGCATGCTTGGGCAGGAGGAGGTCGACGTCCGCGCCCGCAGCAGCCAGAGCCGACGCGGCCGACACCAGCTGCTCAGCGTCGGTGGCCGTGCGAGGCAGCGGCTGATCGGTCACGTACGCGACGCGCAACGTGGCAGGCCCACGCATGGCCACTAGATGGTTGAGCCGGTCGCTACGAGATCCTGCAGGTGCCGCACCGTGCGCCGGGCAACGGCGGGCCAGCTGAACGACGCCATCACGTACGCGCGGGCGCGCTCGCCCAGGAGGTCGCGCAGTTCGCGGTCGCGGATGAGCACGCGGATCTGCTCCGCGAACGCAGCGGGGTCCTCCGGCGGCACGAGGAAGCCGTTCTCTGCGTCCGCCACCACGTCTTGGATGCCCTCGAGCGCCGCCGCCACGACGGGCAGTTCGCAGAGGCCCGCTTCGAGCATCACCACGCCGAAGCCTTCCATGTCGCCCTCCACCTGGACGTTCGGCATCACGAACACGTCGGCGCCGCGCAGCAGCGTGGCGAGGTCGGCCTCGGGAACGCGGCCGAGCAGCCGGAGCCGGTCGGACACGCCCGCCTGCGCGGCGGC
>JBCCRG010000280.1:0-5379 GCA_039208155.1 Bacteroidota bacterium
GACGACGGCGTAGTGGCGACGTGGCATGGGTCGGGAGTGGAGTAGGTGCTGGACTAAGTCAGATTGCGACCTGGTACGTTGCCAATTGTGGCGTGGGCTTGCGCCTGCGGATTCCAGTCTTCCTGTTCTCGGCGGGACTCTGGCGACCGTATCTAGCGGCGTGGTACCGGGGCCAACGTACGCGTTGCTGCCTAACATTTCCCGCACGCGGCCTGAAATTTCTGACCGTCGCTCTGTCACCGACCGCTACCCGACGTTGCCTTAGGGCTCGCCTCCCATAGGCCTCTAGAGGTGGCCTCTTCGACTCGCCCTGTTCCCCTCATGTCACGCACCGACGCGCTCGTCGTTGTCCGATCTGTCTTCAGGCTCCGGATGGTGACCAAAGCCAACCACGCAGGTGACCTCGCTTGTGCCGCCGGGCTGCCGTTGAAACGGGTGGGCGAGCTTCGCGTCAGTACTCATCGGAGCGCTGGGTTTGGGGAAGCCGGTGCACGCGCATTGGGCTGGCCCCGCAGTCCTTCATCCTGCAGGCTCCTCGCGATGGGGTTGCCCGTGACTCCGTGCTCGCGAAGGCGCCAGACTGTAGGTATCCGAGAGTCGTCACACGCCTCTGCTCTCTTACGACGCTCCCACCAGGTCGTGGTAAAACTCGATACCGTTCGTGGAGAGGGCGTTGGTTGCCGCGATGTTGCAAGCGGCGGAGACCGGCCTCTTCATCCACGTCCACGCTCGGCAGCCGCCGCTTGGCGTGCTCGATCAGCACCCGCAGCCCGCGCCGGTACTTCGCGTCGGCCTTGAGTTCGCGAAGCTGCGCGTCGAGGTAGGCAGAAGCCTGGATCATAAGCGGGCACCGAGTAAGCGGGGTCGCCTAAACGCAAGAGCCGCCTGTCGGTTGCCAAGCTCAACACTCCGGCTCTCACGTCTGTCATCCCGAGCGAGCGCAGCGAGCCGAGGGATCTACGGGTCAGCGTCCAAGCTTCGGCAGAAGCGCCGAGGTAGACCGAGATCCCCCGCCTCCGCGAGGGCAAGCTCTTCGACTTCGCCCTTCGGGCTGCGCTCAGGATGACATCGTGGGAAGCATCGCGACGTGGTTGCCTTCGCGCACGACTCGGAAGCCGAGCACTTCGAGCGACGCCAGCACGCGACGAAGCGGAGCATCCCGGGGAAAGCGCTCCGACATCAGGCCGCGACGGTCGCCTCGGCTACGAACACCTCCAAGACGGGACCGCCATTGCTATCAAGCGCCTCCGGCCCGAACGTTTCGATGTGGAACGCCACGGCGCTCCGCCCATCCGCGAGTGCCTCCTCGTAGCTGTCGCCCTGCCCCACGACGACGCCCTTCAGCCCGATCGGGTAGGCCACGTACCCATCCGAGTGCTTCTCGACGATGATCTTGATGAGTCTGGACATGCAGTCGTAGGGCTAGAATGTGCTCGCCTAAACGCAAGAGCGGTCTGTCGGTTGCTGCATCATCCCGCTCAGTCCTTGAGCACGATCACGCAGTCGTCGGAGTCAGCCACATCGCGATAGAAATCTCGGAGTGCTACGAAGTGGTGCCAGTACCAGGCAAACCAACCGTCTTTCCCTACGACGATAGACACGCCTCGGTCTGGATCGTAGACCTGGCCGGCATGAGGGCCATAGACCCGCATGTTTGGGTCCGGGTGGTTCATCATCGCTTGCCAGTCCATAGTGCTGTATAGGTCGCTCTCTGTCAGCAGAGCCAGGTCAAGAACGGCGTGTTGGATCTCCGGGGGACTCAGCACCCGCGCCATGAAGTCGTCAGCCTTCGAGAACGTCGCGTTCACGACCTCGCCACCCAGAACCATGCGGCCACGAGTTGTCTGCGGGTGGTCGCAACACGTCGCTCGGCGGGCGGGGTCGAGGAGATAATGCAAGCCGTCCCAAGCCTTGTCGATGTCGATCCCTTGCGTCAGGCTTTCTTCGACATCGAAGTACACAAAGCGTCGCATCGCCTCAACGCTCTCACGCAGCGACATCACGCACGCGAGCGGCACGCGATGGTAGCTAACACGGACGCCCATGCTGGTGATTTTGAGCTGATACCATCTGGAAGAAATACGGGTGCAAACTCACATCGGAGTCATTCCCGCGAAAGCGGGAATCTATGCGATGCCTCGCATGGATCCCCGATCTGATCGGGGATGACCAAGGTGCAAGTCGGCGCAATGCACAACTATCTCAGATAATCAGTATGAGACAGAGTCTAGATGGAATCACCAGGTCGTCCTACCTACGCCACGCTACTGGTCGAGGAAGTCGAGACACCACCGCTGGATATCACGCTCCTCACGCTTCAAGCACGCCTCATCGTCGAGTCGTACCCCGTACCGCTTGTAGAAGCGTGCTTTCGAACGGGCGCAGCGAGCTTCGAGGATATCGAGTGCCTGGTGGGCGATGGCTAGCGCTCGCTCGAAGTGCATGGGGTGCTGCGTCCAATAGGTGGCGGGAAGCCGGAACGTCGCCTTCAGCAGATCGCCTGGAAAGAACGTCCCGCACACGAGGGGATTCGACTCGAGCACGCCGAGCGCCCGAGGCATCAGGTGTTCCGTGCCCACGTTCTGCCCGATCATGAGCCGCAGGTCGCCCACGTTGAACTGGTCGATGGGGGTGTCCATCAGCCGCTCAACGTTGGCCATCAAGCCCTTCACCTCAGGTGGCATAGGCTGGGGCACGCGTCCTTCGATCTGGTTGAGCGTCTTCGCCATGAGTGCGCTACTCGTCTCCCCGCGCGAGCACGTCGCGAATGGCGGCGAGGCCGTCGGTGAGGGCGGCGAGTTGCGCGAGCACCTGCGCCACCTGGTCGCCGTCGGCGAGACCGGCGAACGCCTGGTTCTTCTGGAACGTCGCCTGCATCTCGGCCCACCGCGCGGCCTCGTCGGGCGTGAGCCAGCCCATCAGTTCCTTGAGCCGCAGCAGGTTGGCCTCGGCCCCGCTCGTGAGCAGCTGCGCCTCCTGCTCGTAGTGGCTGCGCACGAGCGTGTCGCGCTCGGCGTCGGTCATGGCGGGCAGCACCTTCTCGGCGAGCCGGTTCATGTTGCGGTAGGAGCCCTGGAGCAGGAACGGCGGGCGCGTGCGGTAGGCGTCGTTTTGCGCGGCGCTGGCGATGTATTCCTGGTTGACGCCCAGCACCACGTCGCGCAGCGCGATCAGGTGGCGCAGCACGGCGAGGATCTCGTCGAGTTCGTCGGGGGCGTAGTTGCCCTGGAGGTCGAGGCCATCGCGGCGGTCGGTCTCGGCGGCCTGCACGAGCGCGTGGAGGTCCTCGGGCGCGCGGCTCGCCACGGCGTCGAGGACGGGGTTGGCGCCCATCGCGTTTTCGAGGTAGGAACTGGCGAAGGCGTCCGCCGTCTCGCCGATCACATCGCCGAGGTTGTAGGTGTCGGCGCGGTTGGCGAGCATGTCGGGCACGCGGAAGCGGTCGCCGCTCTCGGTGTAGGGGTTGCCCGCCATCACCACGGTCACCTTCTTGCCGCGCAGGTCGTAGGTGCGCGGCTGCCCGCGCCACACGCCCTCGACGCGCCGCTGGGCGTCGCAGAGCGCGATGAACTTCTGCAAGAACTCCGGATGGCAGTGCTGGATGTCGTCGACGTACAGCATCAGGTTGTCGCCGATCTCGAAGGCGAGGTTCAGCTTGACGAGCTCCTCGCGCGCGGCGGCGTTGGGCGCGGACTCGGGGTCGAGTGCCGTCACGTCGTGGCCGATGGCCGGGCCGTTGATCTTGACGAAGGTGAGCCCTAGCCGGTCGGCGAGGTACTCCATGAGCGTCGTCTTGCCGTAGCCTGGCGGCGAGATCAGCAGCAGGAGGCCCTGCCGGTCGGTGCGCGTCGTGTCGCCCGCCGTGCCGAGTTGCTTGGCGAGGTTGTCGCCGATGAGCGGCAGGAAGACGCGGTCGATGAGCCGGTTGCGGACGAAGCCCGAGAAGACGCGTGGCTTGAGTTCGTCGAGGCGCAGTTCGGCCTTGCGTGCCTGGATGCGCTCGTGCTTGCGCGCAGCAAACGCAGCGAACGCGGGCACGCGCTCCGCGGCGAAAGCCCCAAGCCGGTCGAGGAAGGCTGCGAAGTCGAGGTGGTAGGTGCCATCGTCCACGTGAGCGTGGCTCCCGCGCAAGTCAACGAGGTCGACGCGCGTTTCGGTCGCGCCCACGTCCACGCTCGTGCGTAGGTCGGCCAGGCGGATCGCGGCGGCTTCGTCGATGAGATCCGACGTGGCACCCTGCTGGGCGGCATACGCCCCGAGCGCGTCGCGGAGGAGCGCGACTTGTCCGGCAGCGTCGTCGGCAAGACGGTCGAGGGCGTCGTCAAACGCCTTGGTCGCTTTTTGCTTGGCGAGCGCCTTCGTGAAGCCGTCGAGCAGCGCCACAGCCTCGGGGCTGGCGACAAAGCGCGTCGGGTCGTCCTGCGCGAGTTCGCGGGCGAGGTAGGCCGCAGCTTGCTCCGCGATGCTGACCTTGAACAGTCCGGTGTCGTTGACGAACGCCATGAGCGGGGCGGCCAGCGCGACGGTAGCCGCGTCGAGATCGTGCTCGTCACTGCCGTGCTCGCCATTGGAAAAAAGCCGCTGGACGGTGCCGAGGCCGCGCAGCCGCGCCTCGAAGCGCGTCCGCGTCGCGTCGTCGGCGAAGCGGTGCCACCAGACGAGCGCGCAGGCGCGGGCGGTGGGGCCGTAGCGCAGCAGCCCGGTGTCGGCGTGGAGGTGCAGCAGCGCGCGGAGGATCGTCGCGGCGTCGTGATCGTGCACGCCCTTGACGTAGCCCTCGCCGTAGCGCGGAGCCATGAACCGTTGCACGGCGACGAGCACGGGGTCTGCATCGTCCTCCTCGGGCTCAGCGAGTAACGTGGCAGGCAGCGGGACGTCGGACTGGCCCGCGAGCGACGCCTGGTAGACGAGGTAGGCGAGGTACTCCGCGCGATAGACGTCGTCCGTTTCCGAAACCACCTCTTGCGTCCAGAGGGGACGCGCGGCTTCGATGGCGGGATCGTCGAGCGGCTCGAAGAAGCCGGTGCCGGTGAGGTGCAGGTGTAGGCGCTCGTCGCGGAGGACGGTCGTGAGGTCGAGCGGCTGCGTGTTGACGGCGAAGCGGTGCGTGCCGAGGCGCAGGATCGGCTGGCCGTCCACGAACAGCTCCTTCCGGTCCTTGAGCTGCCGGATGGCCTGCTCGCGCGCGGCCTTGAGTGCCGTCTGGAGGCCGTCGGCCTTGGTCGCGTCGCCGAGGTCGCGGAGCTGTTCGACGGTGTCGCGCACCTTCGCCACCATGAGGTCGGCGGCGAGGTAGCCGTTGATCTCCTCGACGGAGTCAAAGCGGTCGAGGCGGCTGCGGACGCCGTCGAGGACGCGCTCGGCGGCGCGTTCGAGCGC
>JBCCRG010000281.1:0-5353 GCA_039208155.1 Bacteroidota bacterium
GCCTTGGCGGCATCCTTGGGGTGCATCCCGCGCTGGTGCACGGCGATCTTGAACGCGTCGAATTTGTTCTGCTCGGCCGCAGTGAGGCCTTGCCTCGAGAATTTCGCTCTGCTCTTATCGATCTTCCACATGGCGACATAAAGGGTTGGATGGGAGAAGGTTACGGCGGGATCAGCCGCAGCCCCATGATAGAATCCAGCCCTGATTCCATCAAGCAGGCACGCTCCGACTTGCTACCCGAGCGGCACTAGCTCCGCGTGAGCTGCCGGTGGCGCACGCGCTTCGACGAGTCGGCGGCGTCGCCGAGCCTGGCGCGGCGGTTCTCCTCGTACTCGGAGTAGCGGCGTGGGTATCAGTTCGGCTCGATGGTACACCCATGCTCCGAGCGGGACCTTTCTCCTTCTTGGTCATCGAGTTGACCTCGATTAGGCCGCGTGCCTATTCTCAGGTTCCTCCTAACTGAGCCTACGGTGCAATGCCTGTCAACTTTGCGTCCCTCCTCGCTGTTGCTCTCTTCCTCCTCCCGATGTCCGTAGCGCAGGCCCGGGTCTGCGAGGGAGACATTTTACTAGATACACAGCAAGCTGTAAACGCCTTTAACTGCACTGAAGTAGTGGGAGCCGTGCGTATCGATGGGGACTTCGCCAATGTCATTGATGATCTGTCGCCTCTCGCGCAGTTGACGACGATCAGTGGCGACCTCCGGATCGAGAGAAATCAGTCGCTCACGAGCCTGAGAGGCCTTGCTAGCCTGACCTCAGTCGGGGGGCTTGTGCGAATTGATCGCAACCCGTTCTTGCCAGATCTGCAGGGGCTCGATGGCCTCGTCTCCATCGGCGGCCAGCTTGAGATCAGCAACAACATTCGTTTGGTTGCCCTCAATGGCTTGCGCTCGCTGAGGACTGTAGGAGGCTCGCTGATCCTGTTCAGCAATGTGCTTCTCGAGCGTGTCGACAGCCTGTCGTCGCTCGACCGTGTCGGCGGGGACCTTCTTATCAGTTTCAACCCGGTCCTGACGAGTCTACAGGGCTTCCGTGCCCTTCGCGAGGTACAAGGTCGCCTCAGGCTCCACACCAACGAACTCCTACCCCATGTCGCCGGATTCGAGGAGCTCGCTCAGGTCAACGGTAGCCTCTCCATCACCTCGAACCTCGCACTCGCGGACATCGATGCCTTGAGTTCGCTCACCACCATTGGAGAAGACCTGCAAATCTCCGGCAACCCGGTCCTCACACAACTCGACGGCCTCGCCTCGCTTACTGCTGTGGGTAGAACCGTCACACTAGCCGCCAATGTCTCGGTCGCCGACCTCGACGGCCTTGCCGCGCTGGAGAGCGTGGGAGGCGACCTTACCTTGGTCGGCCAAGCGACTCTTGACGACATCAGCGGGCTGCGCTCTCTAACCTCGGTTGGGGGCACCCTCCATATCCGGAGCAACAATAGCCTGGCGAATGTCGATGGCTTCTCGAACCTCACACGCATTGGATCGAGCCTGGAGATCGAGTTTGGGCTGTCGCTCGCGGATCTTTCAGGCTTCCGCTCACTCGCTTCTGTGGGCGGCGCGCTCTACCTTCGTGGCAATTCTTCGCTGACCTCGCTGGCTGGGTTTGAGTCACTCACCCGCCTTGAGAGCGACCTCTACATCCGCGACCATCCCGCGCTCGTCGAACTCGTCGGTCTGGAACCTCTCGCCCAGATCGGCGGCGACCTGTTCGTCCGAGCAAATGATGCCCTCTCTACTCTCCGCGGTCTCGATGGACTCACGTCGGTTGGTGGCAACCTCGAACTCAGCGGCAACCCTGTGCTGGCGGATACGGACGCGCTGAGTTCGCTTAGTTCCGTAGGCGGCAGCGTCGCCATTACCATCAACGGGACACTGCCCAACGTCGATGGGCTTCGCAGCCTCACAAGCGTGGGCGACCGCCTTTATGTCGTGGACAACGAGGCGCTGGGCGGGTGCGCCGTCGGCCTCGGCCCGATCCTCGAGGTCTACCAGACGGACACCAGCGTCATCGGCGGCGCGGTCGAGATCCGTGACAATGCGCCGGGTTGCAATACGGTGGCTGAGATCCTTGCCCTCTCTACGAGTGCTAACGACGCAACGGTCCCGGTAGCGACTGCCCTTACGGCCGTGTACCCCAATCCGTCTCTCGGCTCCGTCGCCCTGTCGTACACCCTCGCCAAGCCTGCCGAAGTCACACTCGCGGTGTATGATCTGCTGGGCCGCCGCGTCGCCACGCTGGTCGAGGGGCCCCAGCCCGCAGGAGCACAGGACCTCGAGTGGACGGGCGGTGGGCTACCCACCGGGACCTACTTGCTGCGGCTCGACGCAGACGGCGAGGTGCACACGCAGCGGCTGACACTCGTGCGCTAGCTCCGCACCTGAACTAGCTCCGTGTAAGCTGGCGGTGGCGCACGCGCTTCGACGGGTCGGCGGCGTCGCCGAGGCGGGCGCGGCGGTCTTCCTCGTACTCGGAGTAGTTGCCCGGGTACCACCGCGGCTCGATGGTGCCATCGGGCTGCTCCTCGAACGAGAGGATGTGCGTCGCCACGCGGTCAAGGAACCAGCGGTCGTGCGAGATCACGACGGCGCAGCCTGCGAAGTTGAGGAGCGCCTCTTCGAGCGCCCGCAGCGTGTTCACGTCGAGGTCGTTGGTCGGCTCGTCCAAGAGCAGCACGTTCGCACCCTCCTTCAGCGTCGCGGCTAGGTGGAGGCGTCCGCGCTCACCGCCGGAAAGCTCGGTGGTTTTCTTCTGCTGGTCCTGCCCGGCGAAGTTGAAGCGCCCGACGTAGGCCCTCGCGTTAACCTCGCGGGTGCCGAGTTGTACGAAGTCGCCGCCGCCCGTGATCGCCTCGAAGACGGTCGCGTTGGGGTCGAGCGGGCGGTTCTGGTCCACGTAGCCGAGCTCGACGGTCTGGCCGACGGTGAACGTCCCGGCGTCGGGCTCCTCCTGCTCAGTGATCATGCGGAAGAGCGTCGTCTTGCCCGCGCCGTTCGGCCCGATGATGCCCACGATGCCGCCCGGCGGGAGGCTGAACGAGAGGTCGTCGTAGAGCGTGCGGTCGCCGTAGGCTTTGGCGACGCCCTTCGCTTCGATCACCACGTCGCCGAGGCGCGGGCCGGGCGGGATGTAGATCTCGAGTTCGGCCTGGCGCTTGTCCTGCTCCTCGGCGAGCATGCGCTCGTAGTTGGCGATGCGCGCCTTGCTCTTGGCGCGGCGACCCTTCGGGTTCTGACGCACCCACTCGAGCTCCTGCGCGAGCACCTTCTGCCGCTTCGACGCCTGCTTCTCTTCCGTGGCGAGGCGCGCGTGCTTCTGCTCCAGCCACGACGAGTAGTTGCCCTCGAACGGGATACCGCGCCCGCGATCCAACTCCAGGATCCAGCCCGCGACGTTGTCCAGGAAGTAGCGGTCGTGCGTGACGGCGATGACCGTCCCAGGGTAGCGGTCGAGGTGGCCTTCGAGCCACGCGACGGACTCCGCGTCAAGGTGGTTGGTCGGCTCGTCGAGCAGCAGCACGTCGGGCTGCTGGAGGAGGAGCCGGACGAGGGCCACGCGACGGCGCTCGCCACCGGAGAGGACGCCGATCTTGGTGTCGCCGGGCGGGCAGTGCAGCGCGCCCATCGCCATGTCGAGCTTCGAATCGATGTCCCAGGCGTCCATCTGGTCGATGCGCTCCTGGATCTTGGCCTGCTCCTCCATGATGGCGTCGAAGTCGGCGTCGGGCTCGGCGAACTTGGCGCTGACCTCCTCATAGGCCTTCATCAGCCCGACCGCCTCGGCGGCCCCCTCTTCGACGATCTCGCGGACGGTCCGGTCCTCGTCCAGTTCGGGCTCCTGCGGGAGATAACCGAAGGTGATACCCTTCTCGGCCTGGATTTTCCCCTCGTAGTTCTCGTCCTCGCCCGCGATGAGGCGCAGCAGCGTCGACTTGCCCGCGCCGTTGAGGCCGAGCACGCCGATTTTGGCGCCGTAGTAGAACGAGAGGTAGATGTCCTTGAGGACGTGCTGGCCGGGGCGGTGGGCTTTGCTCACGCCGACCATCGAGAAGATGATCTTCTTATCGCTCACGAGAAGGCGGGTTGGGTGCGAAAGGAATAGCCCACTAAGGTAGCGAGAACGGCCGTGGAGCCGCGTCGAAAACGGAGCCCGGCCCTGTGCTCAAGTCGCCTGGAGCACCGTGAGTAGTAGCCCGGTAGTCACCAGCCCGCAGATCGTCCGGAACGCGTTCCAGAAGACCCAGCGCGCTTCGAAGCGAGTCCGCGCAGCCGCCAGTTCGGTGCTGTCGAACGCGTCGAGGTTCTGGGCCTGGAGTTGGTTGTTGAGCGGCACGTTGACGAGGCCGGTCGGTAGTTGCACGCCGAGCAGGTACAGGGCGACGGCACCGAGCAGCAACGCGCGCGGCACCCCACTGAGCGCGGGGACGTGCACGACGGCCGCCGCTATCAGCAGGACGACCGATCCGGCCCAGACGAGCAGGAAACGCGGGTCGTTGTCTTGGATGATGCGGTCCATCGCCTGGAATGCGCGCAGGAAGTCGCGGTCGCCGAGCGTACGGAGGCCTGGCATGACCACGACGGTGAAGGCGAATACGAGGCCCGTAGTCACGCCGACGAGCAGCGTTGCGGCGAGGAGGAGGAGCGTGGGGAATGTCATGGCAACGATGGAAGAGGGCGCGCCGCTGCGGAGGCGGCGCGCCTGGGTGTGTGTTAGGCGACCGACGGCGCGCTGCGCTCTGTGTCACCGCAGTAGGCGGATCGGGCCTGCTCGGCGTCGTTCAGAACAGTGTCGTGCTCCGCCGCCGAGGCGCACAGGATGGCGACCCCGAGTTCGATTCCGGTCGCCCACAGGAGTGACGTGGCCGGTATACCGTCGAGGGCAATCGAGAGCAGCCGTGCCGCGCCGAAGGCCCCGTAGACGAAGACGGCGACGTAGAGCGACGACCGAGTCTGCCTGCGCTGGACCACGCCTCGCAAGACGAGGAGCCCGCATCCGGCCAGCAGCGCCCCGGGGGCGCGAATCTCCGAGAGCAGGCTCGGATCGGACCCGAGCACGATGCCGTTTGTGGCGAAAAAGGCATGGGGCACGACGAGGATGGCAACCCCGAGCGCGATGAGCACTAAGCCTGCTACGGCAAGGAGGAGTTGGACGGCGCGTCGGTTCATGCTGCCACCTCCCGCACGGCGGCGTTCCAGGCACCGGACGCGGCAGCGTCCCGAGCGTAGGCGGCGAAGTCCTTCGGCGGGCGACCCAGTGCGCGCTGGATGCCATCGGTGAGGTGTGCGTTGCGCCCGTCGAGGACCGTGGCGAAGAGGTAGTCGAGCATCCAGACGACCTCCTTCGGCGCGCCC
>JBCCRG010000282.1:0-5327 GCA_039208155.1 Bacteroidota bacterium
TCCTTAAACGTCTCGCGGCTGTTGTAGAGGTCGACGAAGTCGTAGTTCTTGCCGACCGTTTTGAGCGCCTCGGAGAACTTGGCGTCGAACAGCTCAACGAGCGCCTGCGGGTCGGACGCGCGGACGGTGCCGATGGACTCGGCGACGGTCTGCACGCTCTGCTCGTCCTTGTTGACCTTCACGAAGAAGGCTACCTGGATGTCAGCGCGCATGTTGTCCTTACAGATGAGGCCGTTCTTGCCCGTGCGCGAGATCTCGACACGCTTGAGCGAGATGTCCATCAGCTCCGAGCGGTGGACTACCGGGAGGACGTACATCCCCGAGAAGGCGACCTTCGTGCCGCCCACGCCGGTGCGCACGAGCGCGCGCCCCTGCTCGACCTTCTTGTAGAACTTGGCGACCAGCGCAAACACTGCAAGGAGCAGAAGGAGCGAAAAGCCGACCGTGACTGAGAGGATGTTCCAGATATCCATGAGAGCAAGGGTGGATTGGGGAGGGTAAGGAAAGGGTACAGTTAGACAGTCTTAAAATATTTTCCTGTCTATCTTATTTTTTACAACCTTAGATATGACAACTAATACCAAAAAAGCCGAGGCATTGATGATGCCACCTTCGCCTGCTGGTGCATAGAGAGAGCAGGTGAGAAAGCTGAAGACAAGAATGAGCGAGAAGTGAGAAGCTCTTAGGTCACTGGACTTAAGCCCATCGGTACTCAGGAAGTCGATCCAGCTATTGAGCCAGTTCTTGTTTTTGTCCATCGGTCCGCCATCACGTGGGATTCGAAAACGTGAGAGTGCATCATGTTAGGCTGCTGAGTCTGCGATGGTCAAACGGCGACGGGGTCCACGAGGTAGACCTGCCCGTCGTCGCTGCGGGCGACTACGAGGGCGCGTTCGCCGCGCGCGACCCGTTCGCCAGGCTGCGTGGTCCTGACGGTGAGCAACAGCGGTGCGCCGTCGGTGGCGAGTTCGGCCTGCCCGAGCCGCTCGTGGTCGAGGGCGGTGAGCGCCGTGCAGACGCGCCCGATGATCTGCACGGGAGCCTCGGCGGCCTTGAGCTTGCGGAAAAGCCCCGCGAGTGGCCACGTGAGCACCTTCGTCGCGAGGATGGCCAGCAAAGCGCTGCCGCCCAGCCCGACGAGCGCACCGAGGCCGAGCACGAAGAACCCGATGGCGGCGACTGTCCACCAGCTCAGCACGAACACGCTGAAGACGACCATGAACGGCACGATGCCGAGGTGCAGGAACGACAGCGCCTGCTGCCAGCCTGAGAGCCCGGTATCCGCATCCACGTCGGCCTCGAAGTCAAGGTCTACGTCCGCGTCCGTCGCGTCGAAGTCCACGTCGAGGAAGTCGAGGTCGAGCGCGCCGAGGATGACGAACAGCCAGTAGACCCCGACGATGGCGAGGAGGACGGTGAGGGGCAGCAGCGGGCCCGAGGAAAGAAACTCCAGCATGAGCGGCTCGGCTCGGCACCGCGACGCGTCAGCGCGGGCGGTGCCAGTGGGGGCGACAGCCCGCAAGGATAACGCGGAGTCGGTGCCGAGTCCAGCGTCACGCGGCGTCGCCGAAGGACACTCGCGGTATACGGATCCAGGCTCCCGTGTTACGAGAGTGTTACCGAATAGGGCCTATCCAAGCGGTTTAAAGCGCCTAGCATAACCACGGGGCCCCGTGCGTCTCACTTCGCCGGGGGCGAGCCAGGCTGCCGCGGCGTCGGTTGGCGCGAGGTCGGCTGGCGCGGCGTCACGCGCGGGACGGGCGGCTGCTCGGGGTACGAGGGGCGCGGTGCAGCGTCGGCTCCGGCTCCGTCGCCGCCCGCGCGGCTCTGGCGGGTGCGCCGCGCGATGGCGTCGGGCGTCCAGAGGGCCTCCTTGCGCTGCTCGTTCTTGATGAGCTTGTAGAACGGGTAGAGCAGCACGAACGCCAGCAGGAAGAACCCCACGAGCGTCACCAGCATGATGACGTAGATCGAACCCATGACCGGGAGAAGGGCGTTGAGGAGAAGGGCCCATAGAGACGCCCCATCGCCTCCGAGGTTCTTCCCCATCCCCTGTGCCCACCCTCGCTGTCCGCGTCGTGGACGTGTATCCGTACTGCCTCACGGGCGCGGAGCCAGCCTTTCTGCTGTTACGCCGCGCGCTGGGCGTTCGCTATGCTGGGCAGTGGCGGATGGTCGGCGGCAAGATCGAGGAGGGCGAGGCCGCGCATGAGACGGCCCGCCGCGAGCTGCGCGAGGAGACGAGCCTCGTCCCACGCCGCATGTGGACGGTGCCCTCGGTGAATACGTTTTACGAGGCCGCCGCCGACCGCGTCACCATCGCCCCCGCCTTCGCCGCCGAGGTGGACCGCGACCCGGTCCTCGACGACCCAACGGGTGCCGAGCACGACGCCTTCGCCTGGCTCGCTCCCGAGGAGGCGGCTGCGCGCCTCGTCTGGCCCGAGCAGCAGCGGCTTCTGCTGCTGTGCGCTGATCTGCTACGGCGCAACGCGGTGCTGGACGAGTGGGCGGTGCCAGCATGAGCGCCCGACGTAGTGCGTGCTCCTGTGCTTCCTTGAAGCATTGCATAGATCCTGGATCAAGTCCGGGATGACAGAATTGAGAGATCGAGGCACAGAGCTATGAGCCGTGCTGCTCCCACTTCTCCCCTCGCACCTCCAACTTCTTACCTCGTCCGATGCTCGTCCTCGTCCTCAACTGCGGCTCGTCGTCGCTCAAGTTCGACCTCATCAACGTCGCCGAGCGGCAGAACATCGTAGGAGGCGTGGTGGAGCGGATCGGGGCGGTCAGCTCGATTGCCTCGTGGAAGCTCGACGACGACGCGGCCCCCGGGGGCGTCCGCAAGCAGCGCAAGAGCCTCGACGCGCCGGACCACACGACGGCGATTCAGTACGTCCTGGAGAACGTGCTGACGCTGCCCGAAGCCCAGGAGGCGGGTGACATTGAGGCGGTCGGGCACCGCGTCGTCCACGGGGGCGAGGAGTTCGCCGACTCGGTGCTCATCGACGACGAGGTCATCGAGGCCATCCGCGACGCGTTCGACCTCGCGCCGCTGCACAACCCGGCCAACCTTAAGGGCATCCGCGCCGCGCAGGCCGCCTTCCCCGACGTGCCGCACGTGGCCGTCTTCGACACCGCGTTCCACCAGACGCTCCCGCCCGAGGCCTACCTCTACGCGATCCCGAACCGACTCTACCGTCGCCACAAGATCCGCCGCTACGGCTTCCACGGGACAAGCCACTACTACGTCAGCCGCCGCCTCTACGAGGTCGCTGGGCTGGACAAGCAGAAGAGCCGCGTCATCACCTGCCACCTTGGCAACGGGGCGTCGCTGTGCGCCATCCGCAACGGCAAGAGCGTCGATACGTCGATGGGCATGACGCCGCTCGCGGGCCTCGTGATGGGCACGCGCTCCGGCACCATCGACCCCTCGATCATCTTCGACCTCGTGGCGAAGGAAGACAAGACGCTCGCCGAGGTCCACACGATGCTGAACAAGTACAGCGGCCTCCTCGGCATCTCCGGCTACGCCGCCGACATGCGCGACCTCATCCGCGAGGCCGCCGATGGCGACGTGCGCTGCCAGCAGGCCATCAACGTGTTCTGCCAGCGCGTGAAGGGCTACATCGGGATGTACATGGCGGTCCTCAACGGCGCGGACGCGGTCGTCTTCACGGCGGGCATCGGCGAGAATGCGCCCACGGTCCGCGCCCAGATCTGTAAGGATCTCGACCATCTCGGCATCAGCATCGACCGGCAGCGCAACGACGGCCTCCGCGGCGAAGAACGCCGCATCTCGACGGACGACAGCGCCGTGCAGGTGTGGGTCATCCCCACCGACGAGGAGTACGTGATCGCGATGGACGCGAGCAAAATCGCCGAGACCCTAAAGCAGACCCCCTTCGTTTGAAGGCAGAAGGATGAAGACAGAAGTGAGAAGGTTGTGGGTGCTGCTGGGCGGCCTCGTTGTTCTTCTCGCCGCGTGTGAGAGGCCCGGTGAGGCGCCCACGGTGGCACCGCAGGACGACCTCGCGCCGATGGCCGAGGAGGCACCCGTCGGCGATGCGTTGGCGCGGGCGCTGCTCGACACTACCATCGCGGTGCATGGCGGCGATGTGCTCGACCGAGCGCGCATGGGCTTTGTCTTTCGCGGAACGCCGTTCACGCTCACCCGCGACGGTGGACGGTTCGCCTATGAGCGCACCCGCACCGACGAGGACGGGCAACGGATTCGAGACGTGTTCAGCAACGACGGCCTCCGCCGTGAGATCGTGGGCGGCGAGTCGAACGGAGCCGCAGTCTCGATGGACGCGCGGGAGATCCGGCGCACCGAGACGGCGGTGAACTCCGTCGCCTACTTCTCCCTATTGCCCTATCCGCTTCGCGACCCCGCCGTCGTGCCGCGCTACCTCGGCCAAGACGTGGTCGCGGGCGAGCCGTACGAGCGCGTCGAGGTGACGTTCGCGCAGGACGGCGGCGGGCGCGACTGGCAGGACCGCTTCGTCTACTGGCTCCACGCCGAGGATCGCACGATGGACTACCTGGCGTACAGCTACGAACTATCGCCGGGAGCAGATGGGCCGAACGACACCGGTCACCGCTTCCGCGAGGCGTTCAACGTGCGCACCATCAACGGCGTGCGCGTGCAGGACTACCACCACTACACTGCCGACGGTCTCGCCCAGCTCGATGACTATGCGGTGCTTGTCGGCACGGACGGTCTGCGCCTCGTCTCCGAGGTCGTCCTCGACAGCGTGACGGTGGAGGTGCCGGATTGAGAGTCGGGGTGGTCTGTCTTCGTGTTACTGGGCGGTTTGCAAACCGCCCCTACGGATCCGACCCGCGCTTTGCCACCTCGGTATTTTGGTTGGTATGAAGCTCCTCCACTGCGCCGACATCCACCTCGGCTACGAGACCCACGGCCGCATCGACCCGGAAACGGGGCTCAACTCGCGCCTGCTCGACTTCGCGCGCTGCTTCGACGCGATGGTCGCGCGCGCCCTCGCCGAGGACATCGACCTGTTCCTCTTCTGCGGCGACGCCTACCGCACCGCCGACCCGACGCCGACGCAGCAGAAGCTCTTCGCCGAGTGCCTCAAGCCGATCTCGGACGCGGGCATCCCCATCGTGATGGTGATCGGCAACCACGACCACCCGGTCAGTTTCGGCAAGGCGTCGGCGGTGGACATCTTTGGCTACCTCCAGGGCGACGTCACCATCGTACGCCGTCCGACGACGTTCGCGGGCGACACCATTCTCCAGACAAAGGGCGGGCCGTTGCAACTCGTCGCGCTGCCGTGGCCGATCCGGTCCGTGATCCTCACGAA
>JBCCRG010000283.1:0-5321 GCA_039208155.1 Bacteroidota bacterium
CGACGGGACCTTTACGGCCAACACGACGGCGCTCCCGGCCACCATCGGCCCGTCTACAAGCGCCCAGGCAATCTGGGTGGACTACGACGATGACGGCGACCTCGACCTCACCGTCACCGACGCCTTCTTCTCGGACGTGCCCGCGCGCACCTCGCTCTTCTTCGACAACCAGCGCACGGAGACCGGGACGGCGACGTTCGTGCAGAACACCGACCTCGCCTTCGCCAGCGTCGCCTACAGCCCGTCCTCGGTGCAGTGGGTGGACTACGACAACGACGGCGACCTCGACTTCTGCGTCGCGAGCGCCTTCCTCGGGGCGGGCAACCCGCTCCAGGCCGAAGGGCTGCCCAATGCGCTCTGGCGCAACGACGGCGGCACGTTCACAGAGGTGACGACGGGGCCGGTCGTCACGGACCGCAAGCTATCGCAGGCGCAGGTCCGGGCCGACTACGACAACGACGGCGACCTCGACCTCTACCTCACCAACGGCACCTCGATGCGGTCGAGCGGCGGCAACGACTTCTACCGCAACAGCGGCCCGCCCGCCTACACCTTCACGCGCGAGTCGCTCGGCGACGCGACCGCCCCTGGCCGCGCCAGTAACGGAGCGGCCGTGGCCGACTACGACCAGGACGGCGACCTCGACCTGGTCGTCCTCTACCAGGGCCTCACCGGTGGGGTTGGCGTCGACAAGCTCTACCGCAACGACACAGAGAGCGCGAACTGGATTCGCCTCCGCCTCGAAGGCGCGAAGACCGACGACCCGGCTTCCACGGGTTCGAATCGCTCCGCGCTCGGGGCCGTCGTCCGCGTCATCGCCACCATCGGCGGGCGGGCCGTCCAGCAGCGCCGCGACCTCGTCGCCAACGACGGCTTCGCCGACCAGAGCGACCTCGCCGCGCACGTCGGCCTCGGCGATGCCGCGACGGCCACGGAGGTCACCGTCACCTGGCCGAGCGGCCTCGTGCAGACCTTCACCGATGTGGACGGCGGCACCGAGTACCGCCTCCGCGAGGGCGAGGCGCTCGTCTCGGTCTCCGCCGAAGACACCGGCGCGCTACCCGACGCGCAGCGGCTGGAGGTCTACCCGAACCCGGCGCGCGACACGGCGACCTTCCGCTATGCCCTCGCCGAGGCCGGGCCGGTGCGGCTGACCGTATACGACGTGCTCGGACGCGCCGTGGCAACGCCGGTGGACGGGCTGCGCGCAGCGGGCGAGGACGAGGTGCAGTGGAGCGCCGCCGACCTGCCCGCCGGGCTGTACGTCGCCCGCCTCGACGCGGACGGTACGACGCAGACGACGGCGTTCACCCGCCTCGCCCGCTAGCCATGCGTCTGGCGCTCCTCCTGACTCTCGCAAGCCTTGCACTTGCAGGCCTCGTGGGCTGCGCCGTGCCTGAGGCTCCGCGTACGTTCCAACCTGCTGATGCGGTCGCGGTGCGCGCGGTCAACGAAGCCTACGCCGCCGCCTGGGTGGCCAACGACTCCGCCGCTGTGATGGCGCTCTTCGCCGACGATGCCGTCCTGATCCCCCACCACGGCGACCCGCCCGTACTGGGCCGTGACGCGATCCGCGTGCACTTCTGGCGACCTGGCGCGGCGCCGTACACCGTCACGCGCTATCGGATGACGCCGACCGAAGTCCAGGGCGAGGGCGAGCTGGCCGTTTCGTGGGGACGCATGAACCTCGCGCTGACGTGGGAAGGCGAAGACGGCCCCGCCATCTACGAGAACGCGGGCAACTACCTCATGACGTTCCGCCGCGACGCCGCGGGGACGTGGCGCATCACCCGCTTCATCTGGAACGACCCCGTCGTGCTGTAGCCCTCGTCAGGCCACACGCTCCACAGAGCCGCCACCCTCGATCCGACCATGACGATGCCCTCGATGCTCTCCGTACTTCTCGTTTGCGCGCTCACGTTCCTCAGTTGCGACTCGGGTAGCGACAGCAGCGACTCCGGCGGTGGCACCGCTGTGGACGTGCCCTTCCTCGGGCGCTGGACCGTGGCTGCCAACGAGGTCGATCTCACGAGCGGCCCGGTGAGCGTGCTGTTCGGCGGCGGGGCCACGCAGTCGTGGATCTCGTCGAACCTCGGCGCGAACATCTGGGGCACGAAGATGACCTACGACTTCCGCCCCGACGGCACCTACACGGCGACGTACCGCGGCCGGGCCGTCTTCGGGGTCTTCGTCAGTGAGACGGAGGTCGAGGAGACGGGCCGCTTCGGGAGCAGCGAGCGCAATGGGGACGCCGTGCTGACGCTGCGCCCCGACCGCTACACCGGCTGGATCTACGTCGGCCACCCCGACACGCGCGAGGCCATCGACGAGCGCAGCGTGCCTGCGCGCACCTACGAGGTCGGCCTGGTCGAGGACGCCCGCGGCGACGCCTACCTGTTCCTCTTCGGCACCTGTGCCGCCTTCCAGATCGAGCCGTGGTGCGAGCGCGACGACGTGCTTCAGACCCTCGGCGTCCTCTACGAGCGCACCCCGTGACTCCGCACACCACTCCCCGCATGAACGCCTTCCAGACCGCCATCGACATTCACGCCCCGGCGTCCATCGTCTGGCACCTCCTCACCGAGGGGCGAGCCTGGCCGCAGTGGAACCCCACCGTCACGCGTCTCGACGGGCACATCGCGCTGGGGCAGAAGGTCACCGTCTACTCGACTGTCAATCCGGGGCGTGCCTTTCCGCTCAAGGTGGTGGACTACGTGCCCGAGCGTCGGATGGTGTGGCGAGGCGGGATGCCGCTGGGGCTGTTCGTCGGCGAGCGGACGTATACGCTCACGCCGCGCGATGGCGGCGTCCGCTTCGAGATGCACGAGGCATTCCGGGGTCCGCTCGCGCCCCTCTTCACGCGCTCGATCCCGGACCTACAGCCGTCGTTCGAGACGTTCGCGGCAGCGCTCAAGCGAACGGCGGAGTCGGGAACGATGCCAACTCAGTAGCCGACCGCTACGTCCTCGCCGCGCGGGTCGGCCCCGCCGAGGAGCACCCGGCGCGTCGTGGCGGCCTCGCCGTCGGTGAGCCCTGACGGGTCGCCGACGGCCTCGACGTCCTCGTAGGCGACGACGATGCCGTCGGCGCGGCTCCAGCGGCGGCCCTGGTTGACCGTCCAGCCACGCTGCTGGAGCGCCGTCGTCACGTCGGCCGCGAGGGCGCGCGTCTCGGCGAAGAGCACGTCGGGGAGCCACTGGTGGTGGACGCGCGGAGCCGCGACGGCCGCCTGGATGTCCATGCCGTGGTCGATGGTGTTGAGGATCACCTGGAAGACCGTCGTGATGATGCGCGCGCCGCCGGGCGAGCCGATCACCATCTGCAGCCGCCCGTCGGGGTCCTCCACGATGGTTGGTGTCATGGACGAGAGCATCCGCTTGCCTGGCGCGACGGCATTCGCCTCGGAGCCGACGAGCCCGAACATGTTCGGCACGCCCGGCGCGGCGGCGAAGTCGTCCATCTCGTTGTTGAGGAAGAACCCCGCGCCGTCCACCACGACCAGCGAGCCGTAGCCGCCGTTGAGCGTCGTCGTCGTGCTCACCGCCATGCCGTCGGCGTCCACGACGGAGTAGTGCGTCGTCTCAGCGGACTCGCCCGCGAACGGATCGCCGTAGGTCACCGTCTCGCTCGTGTCGGCGCGGTAGGGGTTGAAGTCGGCCATGCGGGCGCGGACGTAGTCCACGCTCATGAGCGCGCCCGTGGGGACGGGCGTGAAATCGGGGTCGCCGAGCCACTCGGCGCGGTCGGCGTAGACACGGCGCATGGCCTCGGCCTGCAGGTGGATCGTCGCGCTGGCGTTGAAGCCCATCGCGCCCACGTCGTACGGCTCGACGGCGCGGAGTAGCTGCACGAGCGCCACGCCGCCTGAGGACGGCGGCGGCATCGAGAGGATGCGATGGCCACGATAGGTGCCGGTCACAGGCGCACGCTCGACGGCGCGATAGCTCGCGAGGTCCTCGTGTGTGATGAGCCCACCGCCGCGCTGCATCTCCTCGACGATGAGGTCGGCGGTTTCGCCGCGGTAGAACCCGTCGCGGCCCTCGTCACGAATACGACGAAGCACGTCGGCAAGGTCGCTCTGGACGAACCGGTGATTCTCAGCATAGCTGCTGTCCGGAGAACTCGTGTTCACGAAGTAGCGCGCCGTACTCTCAAAGGACGAAAAGCGGGGGCGGTAGAACGTGAAGCGCGCGGCCTGGCGGCGGCTCAGGGGGAAGCCCTCGGCGGCGAGGCGGATCGCGGGCGCGAGCACGTCAGCGAGCGGGAGGCGACCGTAGCTCTCGTGCGCCTGGAGCAACCCGGCGACGCTCCCCGGCACGCCCGAGGCGAGGTAGCCGCGCTGCGAGCGCTCCGGCACGAACACGCCCGTCGAGTCGAGGAACATGTCGCGCGTGGCGGCGGCCGGGGCCGTCTCGCGGTAGTCGAACGTCGTCGCGGTGCCGTCGGGCTGGCGGATCACCATGAAGCCGCCGCCGCCGATGTTGCCCGCGACCGGGAACGTCACGGCGAGGGCAAAGCCCGTCGCCACCGCCGCATCGACGGCGTTGCCGCCAGCGCGGAGCACCTCCAGCCCCGCCTCGGCCCCATGCCGCTCCGCCGCCACGACCATCCCGCTATCGGCGCGCACCGGCGGCGGCGTGGCCGACACCTGGGCCCACGCGCTGAACGAGGTGAATGCGAACAGTACGAGGGCAATCAGCAGACGGGCGGGCATGGAGCGACGGACAGCAAGAGGAGTGGCAACGCCGCCAACTTACGCGCCGGACTGCGTGCCCGACACTCGCTCCTACTCCGTCCGCAGCGCCTTCACCGGGTTAGACGCAGCGGCCCGCCACGCCTGCACGCCGACCGTCCCGAGCGCGATAGCGAGCGCCAGGGTGCCGGCTGCGAGCAGGGGCGTCGCCGAGAGGTCTACGCGGTAGGCGAAGCCGTCGAGCCAGGCCCGGAGCGCGAACCAGGCGGCGGGGGCTGCCACCACGAACGCGACAGCGACGAGCACGACGAAGTCGCGGGCGAGCAGGCGCACGAGGCCCGGCACGGACGCGCCAAGGACCTTGCGTACGCCGATCTCCTTCGTCCGGCGCTGGATCGTGAACGTGGCGAGGCCGAAGAGCCCCAGGCACGCCACCACGAGCGCGAGCGCCGCGAACGCACCGACCGCCGTCGCGAGTCGTGCCTCGGTCTGGTAGAGCGCGTCGAGGTTGTCGTCGAGGAAGGTGTAGCTCATCGGGCGGACGGGCTCGTAGCGCTGCCACAGCGTCTCGATGGACGCGAGCGTGGCGCGGGCGTCGCCTGGCGCGAGGCGGACGGCGGCGAAGGCG
>JBCCRG010000284.1:0-5293 GCA_039208155.1 Bacteroidota bacterium
GCCGCACCGAGTTGTCCGGCGAACGAGTTGCCGTTGAAGTTCTCGGTGGTCTGCACGCCGGTGCGGCTGTCGTCCTCGGTAATGATCTCGATCCCCTCGTCGAGCAAGAACTCGATGGCGATCCCCCCGAGGAGAGCGAGGGTGACACCGGTACGGGGTTCGAAGTCCGCACGCAACAGTATCGGGATGTCGAGATAGGCCAGCCGTAGCTCAGTCGTAGCGGGAACTGGTGGCCCTCCATCAATGCGGACCTGGACGTCCGACGTTGCTCCCTTGCCCACGTAAAACAGCCCGACCTCAACGGCAACCTGCCTGGCTACAGGCAACCTCCGCTGCACCATCAACCCGGCTGTGGGGAAGGCAAAAGCGGATCGACCCCCAGGCGCGTCGCCCCCGACCACTGTGAAGCCGCTCACGCCGAGGTGACCACGCAACGTAGTCTGAGCATCAACGCTGGGCGCATCAAGCGCGATGAGAAGCACGATGGCAACGCTGATTCTGACGGGCGTGAGATGGAGCATTGGGGCAGGGGGTGCGTAGGAACGAACACGCACAAGGTACTGGGGCCTGCGGTGTTTTCGGGTCCCATTCGAGGTCGCTCTGTTGCCCGTGGTGGCGCGTGCGAGTGCCTCGTTTTCGTGCCGCCGCGTAGCTTCTGGCGACCGTCGCTCACCCCACCGCCTGTCCAAGTCTGACCGTGTCCAAGTCCGACCGCTCCCTCAACAAGACCGAGCGCCTGTTTGCGCTGGTACTGCTCCTGCAGAATCGGCCCAACATGACGAGCCGCGACCTCTCCGAGCACTTCGGCGTGAGCCGTCGGACGATCTTCCGCGACCTCCGCACGCTCGGCGAGTCAGGCGTCCCGTTGACCTACGCCGAGGGCGGAGGCTACGAGATCCTGGAAGGCTATCAGCTACCGCCGCTGATGTTCTCAGCGCGCGAGGCGGCGACACTGCTCGTGGGGCTCGAGTTCGCCAAGCTGCAGCCTGACGCCTCGCTCAAATCAGACGCTGACGCCGTGGCGCTGAAGATCCGCTCGGTGCTGCCTGAGCAAGTACGTTCCTACATCGACCGCCTGCAGGAGAGCACGGTCCTCACCCCGTACCTCCAAGACATGAACCCAACAGGGGCGAACGACGAGGAAGAGGGCAAGTGGTACGCGCTCTCCGAAGCTGTCGCCCGGCAACGCGTCGTCAAGATGGACTACTACGTGCTGAGCCGCGACGAGGTCACCGAGCGCAATGTCAACCCGCTCGGGTTGGTCTACTACGCCGACCACTGGAACCTCATCGCCTACGACCTGCTGCGCGAGGACATCCGCAACTTCCGCCTCGACCGGATCCGCGCGATGAAAGTGCGGATGCGTACCTTCGAGCGCCCTCGCGGCTTTGATCTCATGGAGCACCTCCGTGAGCGGGGGACGAGCCCCAACAACCTCCGGATGCGCGTCTGGTTCGCTGAGCGCGCCTACCGCTGGGCCCGCCGCGGCATCCCCGCCGACATCGAGGAGGAGGTGCAGCGCGACGGAGGGACCGAGGTTACGTTCTACTTCGAGAACCCGGACTACGTCGCCCGTTGGCTCCTCCGCTGGGGGGCCGACGCCGACGTGCTCGAACCGCAGGTGCTCAAGGACTGCGTTCGCGAAAAGGCGCTCTCGCTCGCGACGCAGTACGCCTGAATCCCTCAAATCGAGGCCGCAGCGCCGATCTGCGGTGCCGATGTTTCACGTGAAACATCGTAGGGCACGCGTCACAGAGCACATCAGTCGCAGGGCCGGAGCTTGGCGTAGTCGCCACCCGGTCCCGACTTCCGGACCGTGCTCGGGTTGCCCGTGTAGCACACATCGGTGTTGAAGTAGAGCCGAGCACGCACGGACTCAGACGGGGAAACCGCTGCCTTGATCTGGCTCTGTCCGTCGATCACGACCGACTCTGCCAAGAGGTCCCGCGCCTCCAGCTGCGCATCGATATCGAGGTCCGCGTCGAGACGCTCAGCCGTGCCGCCGAGCGTTACGATAGCGCGCGGTCCTTCGCGGAGGACGAAGGTGTCCGCCGCGATATCCGTCACGGCGACCTGGGCGTCGGGGCCGGTTTCGAGGCGGGTGAGCGATGGGACCGTGATCGTGGCGCTAAGCCCAGTCCTGGTCCGCAGCGGCTCGCGGGCGAAGACGTAGAGGCGCCCATCTCGCACCTGCGTCTCCACGAACTCCACGAGGTTGTCGTCGGCCATCACGGACACGCTACTCTGGCTTCCAACCACGATGGTAGCCGATAGACGCTCGCCAATGAAGACCTCGTCGAACGCTTCCACGGTGCGCACCTGCATCGACGCTTCGCCGCTGCCGACGGTGCGAATCGACCGCTCGCGAGCGATGTAGGGATCCGGCAGATCGATGTCGTTGGCCTCGGTGGTGTAAACGCGCGTGTCACCCGAGGACGCGTCGGGCTGGAAATAGAGCGAGGCGGGGAGCCGGATGCGACCGCCCCCAGCGGCGTTGAGGTGTACCTCGTTGACCGCGAGCTCCTCTGCATCGATACGCGCTCCACCACCCGCCTCGATCGACAGTTTGTCTAGCGAACCTGAAGCCGTGAGGACAGCGCCACCACCGAGGTCGAGCGCCAACGGGGTCGTCTGCTCGAACCGCGCCGTCACACGAGCACCGCCACCGCCATCGATCCGCGACCATACGGGCGCTGTGATTCGGACCACGACCCCACTCGGCGAATTGCGCCAGTCCAACGGACGCACGACGAGTTCGGAGCCGGCTACGACCGCCTCGATGAGGTCGAAGTCGGACGCCTTCGCCTCGATAGACACGCTCTGGGTCGCCCCTGGCTCAAGCTCGAACGTGACGCCGTGCCCAACCGAGAGTACGTCGAAGGTCGGTAGATCGAAGCTGCGGGTGATGCGGGAATCCTGTGCAGCGCAAGCACTCGCCAGTAGAAACGCGAGCGTGGCGACGGTAAACAGACGAGACATGGGACGAGGAGATAGGCACAAACGGACGAGTTGCACTCATCCAGACGAGCCAACCCAGCGAAAGGATACAGGCCATCCTGTCAACGAATGTCTCGATCGAAAGGAAACGCCTCCTTGAGGTCTACACTACCTCGGCGAGTTCCTTAACGGGGAGTAGCTGCTGCAACACACGCTCGGCCGTCGCCACGTCGCTCACGTCCTGGATGATCGCGCGGAGGCGGCCCTTCTTGGTGTCACGTAACACATACCGCCGCTTCTGCCCAGCGAGGCGTTCGAGGAAGGGATTGAACACGACCTCGTAGAAGTAGAGATCTTCCTCCTGCGTGGGCATGTCGAGCCACAGGCGGTTGTTCTTCAGTTGCACCCGGAGGAGCCGCAGCGGCGTGACCATCAGGCCGAGTTTCGTCGCTGCGAGCAGGTGTGTGACTTCCTTCGGCACGACGCCGAAGCGGTCCTTTAGCTCACGAGCAAGGTCGTCGACTTGCGCTGGGTCGGACGCTTCGCTGAGGCGACGGTAGAGGTTGAGCCGCTCGAAGTGGTTCGAGACGAACGTCTCCGGAATGAGCGCGTCCTCGCCGATGTCGACGCTGGGCTCGCGAACGAGCGGCGGCGGCGCGGCCTCCTCGTCGAACACCTCGCGGAACTCTTCCCGGCGCAGCTCCTGCACAGCCTCATCGAGGATCTGGTGGTAGGTCTCGTAGCCGACGTCTTCGATGAAGCCACTCTGCTCAGCGCCGAGGAGCGCACCGGCCCCACGGATATCCAGGTCGCGCATGGCGATGTTGAAGCCGCTGCCGAGGTCCGAAAACTCCTCGACGGCGCGCAGTCGCTGCCGGGCCTCGCGCGTGAGCGTGTGCACGCTCGGGACAAGGAGGTAGCAGAACGCCTTCTCGCCACGACGACCGACGCGCCCGCGCAACTGGTGCAGGTCCGACAGCCCGAAGCGCTCGGCGTGGTTGATGATGATCGTGTTCGCGTTCGACACGTCGAGCCCGCTCTCCACGATGTTGGTGCAGACGAGCACGTCGAACTTGCGGTCCATGAAGTCGTGCATGACGCCTTCGAGGATCGTCGGCTTCATCTGTCCGTGCGCCACCTGGATCCGGACGTTCGGGACGAGCGCGCGAATCGTCCCGGCGACCTCCTCGATGTTCTTCACGCGGTTGTGGATGAAGAACACCTGGCCGGCGCGATTGACCTCGTAGAGAATCGCGTCGCGGACGAGGTCCTGGTCATAGGCGTGGATTTCCGTGACGATGGGCTGGCGGTTGGGGGGGGGCGTCGAGATGATCGAGAGGTCGCGTGCGCCCATGAGCGAGAACTGGAGCGTTCTCGGGATGGGCGTGGCTGTAAGCGTTAGTGTGTCCACGTCAGGCCGAAGTTTGCGGAGCTTCTCCTTGGCGGATACGCCAAACTTTTGCTCTTCGTCGACGATCAGGAGGCCCAGATCTTTGAATTGTATGTCTTTGGACAAAAGTCTTATCGTGCCAATAACGATGTCGATCTCGCCTGCTTTCAGGAGCGAGGCGACCTCTTTCTGCTCGGCGGCCGGGACGAAGCGGGAGAGCTGAGCGAGCTGCACCGGGAAGCGCTTCATCCGCTCGGCGAAGGTCTCGACGTGCTGCGCGGCGAGGATCGTGGTCGGGACGATGACCGCGACCTGCTTGCCGTCTTGCACCGCCTTAAACGCGGCGCGCACCGCAATCTCGGTTTTGCCGAAGCCGACGTCGCCGCAGACGAGGCGGTCCATCGGGATCGGCTGCTCCATGTCGTCCTTGACGGCCTGCGCGGACGCGGCCTGGTCCGGCGTGTCCTCGTACGGGAACGACGCCTCCAGCTCCTGCTGCCAGATCGTGTCTGCCTGGAAGCCGAAGCCCCTCGACTGCTTGCGCTTGGCGTAGAGTTGGATGAGGTCGCGCGCGATGTCCTTGACGCGCTTCTTGGTGCGCGCCTTCAGGCGTTCCCACGCGCCGGTGCCGAGCTTTGTCAGACGCGGCTGGTGGCCTTCCTTCCCACTGTATTTGTGCAGCTTATGAAGCGCGCTCACGTTGACGAACAGCGCATCGCCGTCGCGGAAGGTGAGCTTGACGGCCTCCTGCTGCTTCTCACGGACCTTGATCTTATGCAGCCCCGCGAACTGTCCGATGCCGTAGTCGACGTGCACGACAAAGTCACCGGGGGTGAGCGTCTTGAGTTCGCGCAGGCTGAGGCCGCCCGTCGACTTGGCGCGCCGCCGGGCCGTGGGTCGGTGGTAGCGGTTGAAGAGCTGGTGGTCGGTGTAGACCACGAGCCCGGCTGCCGGTACCTCGAAGCC
>JBCCRG010000285.1:0-5270 GCA_039208155.1 Bacteroidota bacterium
AGATCGCCGAGCGGCTGCACCTTTCGGTGAAGACCGTCGAGAGCTACCGCGCGCGCATCAAGACGAAGCTCAGCCTAGAATCGGGCACGGAGTTGATGCAGCACGCCGTCCGCTGGGTGGAGAGCGAGAGCGGCACCTGAGTAGGACTGGTAGGCAACCGCATGCTCGGTAAGGACGGTTTGCGAACCGCCCGTACGGTCCGTCATGTCGGGGGCTCGATCCGCGTCAGGACCCAGGGGCAAGCGAGCCTGTGAGGGCGTCCCCGACGCCGTGATGCGGTCTGTGCTGCCAGCCTGGCGTCGGGCGGGTGCGTATGCTGGCGTGCTGCGTCCCCTGTCTCCCTCAACGCTCCGCTCCCATGTCCACCATCGTCGCTGCCCTTGACTTCTCTGACGGCGCAGGCACCGCCCTGCGCGTTGCGGCCGACCACGCCGCGCGCACCGGCGCTGCGCTTCACCTCTTCCACGCCGACGTGCTCTTCGACGGCGTCGACTCGCCCAGCGCGGAGGTGCACCAGACGCGCATCGCGGCGTTCGCGAAAGACAAGCTGGGTGCCGAGCGGTATGCCAACCTCGACCCCGTCGTGGCGGCCGGACGCGGCCTCGCCGCCGCCCCGCCTATCCTCAACTACGTCGCGAGCGTCGGCGCCGACCTCCTCGTGACCGGCACGCACGGACGGCGTGGCCTCCGGCGGCTCGTGCTCGGGAGCGTGGCGAGCGAACTCCTCCGCGAGGCCGTCTGCCCCGTCATGGTGGTACCGGCGAGCAAGACGACCATGCCGGGGCCTGGGGCTCCCGTCGTGGCGCCGCTGGACTTCTCCGCCCTCAACGAGGCCGCGCTGTCGCTGGCGGTCACCTGGGCGCGGACCTACGGGGCGCCGCTGCACCTCGTCCACATCGTCGAGCTGCTAGGGCCCTACCCGGAGTTCTATCCCGAATCGCTCGTGCCGAGCCTGGCCGTGGGGACCAGCGAGGCCGCCGAGGCACTGGCCGCCGAGCACGACCTCGAAGAGCGCGCGGAGGCGGCGCTCCGGGAGATCGCGGCCCAGGTCCGCGCCGAGGGCATCGGCAACATCGAGCTGTTTGTGGGCTACGGGCACCCCGACCGCCGCATCGACGAGCACGCCGCCGAGCATGGGGCTGGGCTGATCGTGATGGCGACGCACGGGCTGACGGGCTTCGCGCATGCGCTAGTCGGGAGCGTGACCGAGAAGACGGTACGCCGAGCACCGTGCGCGGTGTTGACGGTGAAGGCTCCTTCGGAGTGAGGCTTCCTGAGCGAGGCCCTCCGAGTCGGACCTGGGTGCACCCCTGTGGGGAGGGCCCTCACACGGGTCCGGGCGCACGCCCCGTCGTTTGGCCTGTGGCAAATCGTCTAGACTGGGGACTAGCCATCAGAGGCCCCATGCGGGGGCGGCCTCGCGAATCGTATGCGCCCTCTTCCAACCACGCCCAACCTGGGCCGACTCGCCATGCCTTCGACCGCATCCTGGCTCGCTGGCGCCTCTGTGGCCATTACCGGTGCCGACCGTCCGCCCGGACGTGCGATCTCCGCGAGCTTCGCCAGCCACGGCGTTGACCTCGCCCTGATGGGCACCTCCACTGCCGCGCTCGGCACCACCGCGGACGAGGTGTCCCGTATCCGCGCGCTGCACCAGAACGAAGCAACGCCGCTGCTGATCGACGGGGATGCGGCCACGCCCGAGGGCATGGCGACGCTCGAACGCTCGGCCGTAGCCACGTTTGGTCCACTCGACGCGCTGGTACACGTCGTCGAGATCAGCGAGCCAGCGGTGCTCGCCGCCACCACGGCAGCCGTGCTGGCTGTCGCGGGACGCGGGCTCATCAGCCAGGGCGGGTCGCTGGTGATCGCCGTGTTGGCCGGTCCCTGGCGTCCGGCCGCGCAGGCCAACGGGCTCGCTGAGACGACGTCGGCCCTGGAGGGAATGGTGCGCGGCGCCGCCCGCGCGTGGCACGGGCGGGTGGCCGTCAACGGCGTCGTGCTGGAGGCCAACGGGGCCCCGCAGACGCGCGCGCTGGGCTTCGAGGCCTTCTCGCGGGCCGCGCTGCCCACGGCCGTCGCCCCTCAGACCGGCGACTTCGACCAGGCCGCCCGCGTCATCCGCTTCCTCGCCTCCCGCGAGGCGCAGGCGCTGACCGGCCAGACGCTCACCGTCGGCCGGACGCTCGCCGAGGCGGCGTAGGGACGGTGGTCTTTGGTCACTTGTTATTGGTCATTGGTGGGCAGTAGGGCGTGACTGTTTGGTTGTTGACACGGCTTGGTAGTTCCGCACTCCGCGACCCAAGTTGTGTGCTAAGGCTCCACGGTGCGCTTCGGACGGTCTGTGGGGGGGGCGGGTAGGGAGTGGGGAGTATCTAGCGACCTTTGCTCCCCACCCCCTACACGTTGAGAACGAGGTAGATAGGGAACAACCTGAGTTTCGCAGGTTGCGCGGAGCACGAAGGTCGAGGCGCAGCAAAGAATTGGAGTCCTCAACCAGGGATGGATGAACGACGACCCCAATGAACAGGGGCTGGAGGTCAACGATCAGAAACCAACCACTACAAACCAACAACCAGGGACCCGCGCTCCAGCCTGGATGGAGGACCGGAGTCCGGCATCGCGCCTGGAGCGCGTAGGGATTTCCCCCACCCCGATGGACGGGGCGGCCTCACGCGGGTCCGCGCAGGCCGCCTTTCACGGGCACGGACCGGCCTGCGGTTGATTGGGCCCATTGTGTGGCGCAGTGCCGTGGTTGTACACGGAGCCGAGCCACGCCGTTGAGATCCACCCAATCCTTTTGACGGCTTATGTCCGCCACCCTTACCGCTTCAGAGCCGAGGCTCCTGCGCGACACTGAAGGGCGCTCCCGCTTCGACGTGTTCAGCTACGACGACGCCATCGTGCGGCTCTTTGTGATCGCGACGATTATTTGGGGCTTCGTCGGGATGCTCGTGGGCGCGCTCCTCGCCATCCAGTTGCCATTCCCACAGGCCAACCTCGGCGAGTACCTGAGCTTCGGTCGGCTCCGCCCGCTGCACACCAACGCCGTCATCTTCGCCTTCGCGGGCAACGGCATCTTCGCAGCGATCTACTACTCGACGCAGCGGCTCTGCAAGGCGCGGATGTTCTCCGACGTGCTCTCGAAGGTCCACTTCTGGGGCTGGCAGGGCATCATCGTCTCGGCGGCGATCACGCTGCCGCTCGGCATCACGACCTCGAAGGAATACGCCGAGCTCGAGTGGCCCATTGACCTCGCGATCACGCTGATCTGGGTCGTCTTCGCGGTCAACTTCTTCGGGACGCTCATCAAGCGCCGCGAGAAGCACATGTACGTCGCGCTGTGGTTCTACATCGCCACCATCGTGACGGTCGCGGTGCTGCACATCGGCAACTCGCTCGCAATGCCGGCGAGCCTGTTCAAGAGCTACCCGATCTACAAGGGCGTCCAGGACGCGCTCGTGCAATGGTGGTACGGCCACAACGCCGTCGCCTTCTTCCTCACGACGCCGTTCCTCGGGCTGATGTACTACTTCCTCCCGAAGGCGGCCGAGCGCCCCGTGTTCTCCTACCGGCTCTCCATCGTCCACTTCTGGAGCCTGGTGTTCATCTACATCTGGGCGGGCCCGCACCACCTCAACTACACCGCCGTGCCCGAGTGGGCGGCGACCTTGGGGATGGTCTTCTCCGTCATGCTCTGGATGCCCTCGTGGGGCGGCATGATCAACGGCCTCTTTACGCTGCGCGGCGCGTGGCACAAGCTCCGCGACTCGGTGGTGCTCAAGATGTTCGTGGTCGGCATCACCTTCTACGGCATGGCCACGTTCGAGGGCCCGATGCTCTCGGTGAAGTCGGTCAACGCGCTCAGCCACTACACCGACTGGAACATCGCCCACGTGCACTCGGGCGCGCTCGGGTGGAACGGCTTCATGACTTTCGGGATGATCTACTGGCTGCTGCCGCGCCTGTGGCGGACGAAGCTCTGGAGCAAGGCCCTCGCCACGGCGCACTTCTGGATCGGGACGATTGGCATCCTGATGTACGTCCTCGCGATGTACGTCTCCGGCATCACGCAGGGCCTCATGTGGCGCGCGTTCGACGACGCCGGTCGCCTGATGTACCCCGACTTCATGGAGACGGTGATCCAGGTCGTGCCGATGTACTGGGTGCGCCTCATCGGCGGCTCGATGTACCTCCTCGGCGTGGTCTTCCTGATGGTGAACGCCTACATGACCATCAAGAACGCGCCAAAGAACCTGCCAGACCCGGCCGTGGCCGTCCCGCGCGTCTCGAATACCCCGGCGAAGCAGCAGCTGACCAACGCCTGAGCCTGAGTCTGGGTGTGTGAGGGGGCGTCGGCGCTTTCGGACTCCCGCAACCTGGAGCGCCGCCCCCCACACCCCACTCCCTACGCCTAACACCGACCCCGATGAAACGCTTCATTGACACGCACGGCTTCCACCGCAAGCTCGAAGGGTGGCCCATCATCTTCACGGTGCTCACAGTCCTGGCCGTCCTCGTCGGGACGGTGATCGAGTTGGCCCCGATCCTGCTCGTGCCGACCGAGGTGGAGCAGCTGGAGAACTTCGAGCCGCCGACCCCGCTCGAACTCGTCGGGCGCGACATCTACATCGCCGAGGGCTGCAACAACTGCCATAGCCAGATGGTGCGGCCGTTCCGCCAGGAGGTCGAACGCTACGGCCCCTACTCGCGCGCTGAGGAGACGGTCTACGAGACGCCGCACCTCTGGGGCTCGAAGCGGACGGGGCCAGACCTCGCGCGCGTCGGCGGGAAGTATCCGCACCTCTGGCACGTGCGCCACATGGAGAACCCGCGCTCGACGAGCCCGAACTCCATCATGCCGCCGTACGCGCACATGCTGCGCAAGCCGATGCGCATCGAGGACCTCCCGGCGAAGCTGGGCGCGCTCCAGACGCTCGGCCTCCCCTACACCGACGAGCAGATCGCGAGCGCCGTCGCCGACGCCGAGGCGCAGGCGGCCGAGATCGCGGCTGAGATTGCCGAGCAGGGCGGCCCATCGTCGCTCGAACGCACGCAGATCGTCGCGATGGTGGCCTACCTCCAGAGCCTCGGCGTCGCCGCAAAGGCCACGTTTGACGACTCGCCCAAGAGCGAGGACGCCGCCGTGGCTGTGGCGGACTAACGCGATGCTCCTGACGTGCGACCTCTGACCTACGACCTGAGACTGCCATGATGAAAGAAGCCGTGCGTGCCCTCGAAGTGGGCGCGCTCTCCGAGATCGGCCTGAT
>JBCCRG010000286.1:0-5259 GCA_039208155.1 Bacteroidota bacterium
ATGGTCGGGGCGATGGCCTACGCCGACCGCTTCGCCGGCACGCTCGACGGCGTCCGCGCGCAGATCCCGTACCTCCAGGAGCTCGGCATCACGTACCTCCACCTGATGCCGCTCTTCGCCGCGCCCGACGGCCCCAACGACGGCGGCTTCGCCGTGAGCAGCTACCGCGACGTGGCCGCGCACCTCGGCACGACCGACGACCTCCGCGCGCTCGCCGACGATCTGCGTGCGGCAGGTATCAGCCTGGTCCTCGACTTTGTCTTCAACCACACGTCCGACGAGCATACCTGGGCGCAGCAAGCGCTCGCGGGCGACGCACGCTACCAGAGCTACTACTGGCTCTTCCCCGACCGCACCGAGCCCGACGCCTACGAGCGGCACCTGCGGGAGATCTTCCCTGAGCAAGCGCCCGGCAACTTCACCTGGCGACCCGAGGTCGAGCAGTGGGTCTGGACGACGTTCAACCGCTTCCAGTGGGACCTCAACTACCGCAACCCCGAGGTCTTCCTCGCGATGCTGGAGGAGCTGCTCTTCATCGCCAACCTCGGCGCGGAGGTGGTTCGGCTGGACGCCATCGCGTTCGTCTGGAAGCAACTCGGGACGAACTGCGAGGGGCTGCCCCAGGTCCACTGGATCGTGCAGGCCTACAACGCGCTCCTGGCCATCGCTGCCCCGGCGACGGTGTTCAAGTCGGAGGCCATCGTGCATCCTGCGGAGGTGAAGAGCTACGTCGGGGTGCAGGAGGCCCCGCTGTCGTACAACCCCACGCTGATGGCGATGCTCTGGGAGGCGCTCGCGACGCGCGACACGCGGCTGCTCCGCCGCTCGATGGAGCAGCACTTCGGCCTCCCCGACGGCACGGCGTGGGTGAACTACGTCCGCTGCCACGACGACATCGGCTGGACGTTCGCCAACGAGGACGCGGCCGACCTCGGCATCAACGCTTTCGAGCACCGGCGCTTCCTGAACGCGTTCTACACCGGCCACTTCCCCGGCAGCTTCGCGCGCGGGCTGCCGTTCAACTACAACCCCGAGACGCAGGACATGCGCATCTCGGGCATGGCCGCGTCGCTCATCGGCGTGGAGGAGGCACTGCAAGAAGGGAACGAACGCCTCCTCGACGACGCGCTCGCCCGCCTCGAACTGATCCACGCGGTCATCTACAGCGCGGGCGGCCTCCCGCTCGTCTACCTCGGCGACGAGATCGGGATGACGAACGACTACCGCTACCGCCGCGACCCCGTCACTGCGGGCGACAGCCGCTTCGCCCACCGCCCGGAATTCGACTGGGACCGCGCAGCCGAACGCGAGACACTCGGCACGATCCCGCACCGGCTCGTTCACGCGCTCGCGCGCTTCGCCCAACTCCGCGCCGCGACGCCCGCCCTCGGCGATACCCCCACGGCATTTTTTCACGCGGGCAACGATCACGTGTTCACCTTCCGGCGGGGGACTCCGAAGACGGGCCTGCTCACAGTCGTTGCCAACCTGTCCGAGCACGGCCTGGCGGTCCCGAGCCCCTGGCTCGCCCACGACGGCACCGACCTGCTCTCCGGCGAGCGCGTCATCGCGGGGATGATGCTGCGGCTGACCCCGTATCAGGTCCGATGGGTGGCGGAGGGGTAAGCGAGCGCGGCGGTCGTTTCGCCTCAGACTTCGCACGTCTTCCTTCTGCCGTCTTCCTCTGCCTGCGTAGCTTCTCGCAACCGCTTTTCTACCCCGCTAGCCACTCCGCTCCATGAAAATCCACGAGTATCAGGCCAAGGACATCCTCGCCAAGTACGGCGTCGCCGTGCAGCGCGGCCTCGTCGCCGACACGGTCGAGGAGGCCGTTGCTGCCGCGAAGACGATGCAGGCTGATGGCGTCGAGCAGTTCGTCGTCAAGGCGCAGATCCACGCGGGCGGGCGCGGCAAGGGCGGCGGCGTGAAGTTCTGCCCCTCCATCGACGACGTGCAGGGGAAGGCCGAGGCCATCCTCGGGATGCAGCTCGTCACGCCACAGACCGGCGAGGAAGGCCAACTCGTCCGCAAGGTGCTCATCACGGCCGCTGAGGACATCGCGCACGAGTACTACGTCGGCGTCACGCTCGACCGCGCGAAGTCGATGAACGTCATCATGGCGTCGGCTGAGGGCGGCGTCGAGATCGAGGAGGTCGCGGCGACCAACCCCGAGAAGATCGTCAAGGTGTGGGTCGAGCCCGGTATGGGGCTGCAGCCGTTCCAGGCGCGCGAGGTCGCGTTCCGCCTCGGCTTCGAGGGCAAGGCGTTCAAGCAGGCCGTCAAGTTCGTGACCGCGCTCTACAAGGCCTACGAGGCCGAGGACGCGAGCATCGCCGAGATCAACCCGCTCATCCTCAACGAGGACGGCGACGTGATCGCGCTCGACGCGAAGATCAACATCGACGACAACGCGCTCTTCCGCCACAAGGACACCGCCGCGCTGCGCGACGTCCACGAGGAGGACCCGCTCGAAGTCGAGGCCTCGGAGAACCACCTCAACTACATCAAGCTCGACGGCAACGTCGGCTGCATGGTCAACGGCGCCGGCCTCGCGATGGCGACGATGGACATCATCAAGCTCGCGGGCGGCGAGCCGGCCAACTTCCTCGACGTGGGCGGCGGCGCGAACGCGCAGACCGTGGAGGCAGGCTTCCGCATCATCCTCAAGGACCCGAACGTGAAGGCGATCCTCGTCAACATCTTCGGCGGCATCGTGCGCTGCGACCGCGTGGCGAACGGCGTCGTGGAGGCCGCGAAGAACGTGGACATCAACGTGCCGCTGATCGTCCGTCTCCAGGGCACGAATGCCGAGGAGGGCATGGCGATCCTGAACGACTCGGGCCTCGAACTCGAATCGGCGATCCGCTTGCAGGAGGCCGCCGACAAGGTCACGAAGGCGCTCGCGTAAGCGACCACCACCCAGTCTGACGCGGGGGCGTACGGCAAGACCGTGCGCCCCCGCTTTCGTTGCCTGCCTCGTAGATTCGTCGCCATGTCCACCTCGCCCGCGCCGAATCCGTCCGCCATCCAGATCACGTCCGTCACGAAGCGCTACGGTGCGCTCACGGCGGTGGACGACGTCTCGCTCGACGTATCCGCGGGCTCGCTCGTGGCGCTCCTCGGCCCGAGCGGCTGCGGGAAGACGACGCTGCTGCGGCTCGTCGGCGGCTTCGAGACGCCGGATGCCGGGCAGATCGCGGTGGGCGGGCGCGACGTGACCGCGCTGCCGCCGCAGCAGCGGCCCTCGGCGATGGTCTTCCAGAGCTACGCCCTCTTCCCGACGATGACGGTGGGGGAGAACGTCGAGTATGGCCTGCGTGTCCGCAAGGTGCCGCGCGCGGAACGCCGGGCCCGCGTCGCTGAGGCGCTCGCCCGCGTCGAACTCGACCGCCTCGAAGCGAAGCCGGTGACGCAGCTCTCAGGCGGGCAGCAGCAGCGCGTCGCGCTTGCCCGCGCCCTCGCCGTTGCCCCAGCGGTGCTGCTCTTCGATGAGCCGCTCTCGAACCTCGACCAGGCGCTTCGCGAGGCCACGCGCCGCCAACTCAAGGCGCTGCTGCCGAGCCTGGGCACGACGAGTCTCTACGTCACCCACGACCAGCAGGAGGCGCTCGCGCTCGCCGACCGGATCGCTGTCATGCGCGCGGGGCAGATCGTGGAGTTGGGTGCGCCCGAAGACCTCTACCGCACGCCGCGCACCGCCTACGTCGCGCGCTTTCTCGGCGGGGCCAACATCGTTGAGGACACGGATCTTGCTGCCCGCCTTGCCAAGGAAGCGCCGCCACCAGGACAGGTGCTCGCAGTACGCCCGGAGCACCTGCGCCTCGCGTCGCCCGACGAGCCGGGGGCGGTGTCCGCCCGTCTGCGGGCCCGCCAGTTCCTCGGCACCTACAGCGAGTGGGACGTCGAGGTCGGTGACACCACGCTGCGGCTCTGGGTGGATCCCGACACCGCCGTGCCCGAGCGCCTCGCCGTGCGCGCCGACCGCTGGCGATGGGTGGAGGAGGGGTAGCGGTTGGCTGTTGGTGATTGGCCGCTGGTAGGTAAGCAGGAAGGCAGAAGTTCGAAGGCAGAAGGAGGAAGTGACGGTCTCGGGTCTTCGGGAGCGCGACGGCCTGGGCAGCCGCCCTCGGGGCGCCCCAGTCATACAGCGACAGGGCCACACGGTGGCGAGGGCTCACGGCCACACCGCAGCACGTTTGCACACGTGCTTATTCACCATGCGGCCCTGTCGCCAGCATCCGCTTCCTATCTTTCTCGGCTGATGTGTAGGACCCGCGCGAGTCCAAAAGCCAATAGCTGACAGCCCATAGCCAACACCGCCATGCCCCAGACGCTCACCGCCATCGAAATCCGCGAGGGCCTCGACGGCATCACGCCGGCCCGCGTCGCAACGCTCTACCGCCGCGCGCCGCTCGTGCGCCCCACCGGCAGCCCGGAGCAACTCGCCCGCATGTTTGAGCAGTCGTCGCTCGTGCTCGGAGCCTGGATGGGCAACCGGCTCGTCGGCCTCGCGCGCGTGCTCACCGACGGTGCGCACTTCTCGTTCCTGTGCGACCTCGCCGTCGAGCCCGACGTGCAGGGCGCGGGCGTCGGACGCCAGCTCATCGATCAGGTGCTGGAGCGTTGCAAGGGGACCGAACTCATCCTCCGCGACTCCGACATCTCGGCGGGGTTCTACCGCCGCCTCGGCTTCGAGAAGGTGACCAACGCCTGGATGCGGAAGGCGTGACGGCGCGGGTGGGAGCCGAGCGTGCGTCCAGCGCGTAAGCAGATGGCTATCACCACCACGCGTCTCGCCTCCCCGTGCTCATGCAACTCCGCACGCTGCTCTTCGCTTCCGAACGCTCGCTTGCTGTCGGCCTCGGCCTGCTCGTCCTCCGCCTGTTCGCAGGACTAGCGATGGCCTTCGCACACGGCCTAGGCAAGGTGCCGCCCTCCGAGGGTTTCATCGAGGCGACAGCAGGCCTGGGTTTCCCGGCCCCGACGCTGTTCGCGTGGATGGCGGGCCTCGCGGAGCTAGTCGGCGGCGTGCTCGTGGCGCTCGGGCTGCTGACGCGGCCTGCCTCGTTCTTCCTCGTCGTCACGATGGCCGTGGCTGCGTTCGGCGCGCATGCAGGCGACCCGTTCGGCGACAAGGAGATGGCGCTGCTCTACGGCGCGGTGTTCCTCTGCACGATGCTGACCGGCAGCGGGCGCTTCGGCCTCGACCGCTTCCTGGCCCCGCCGCAGCGCCGCTCGCTCTCGTTCGCCTGAGCGCTA
>JBCCRG010000287.1:0-5238 GCA_039208155.1 Bacteroidota bacterium
CTGCCCCTGCGCGAGCGGGCTGTACGACGTGAGCGAGAGGGCGTGCTGTTCGACGACGCCGAGCAGGTCGGACTGGTCGAGGTAGGGGTGGTACTCGACCTGGTTCGTCGCAAGGTCCGGGACGATGTCCAGGGCGCGGCGGAGCATACCGGGCGGGAAGTTGCTCACGCCGATGAGCCGGACCTTGCCGTCGGCACGAAGCTGCTGGAACGCGTCGAGCGTATCGGCGAGGTTGATGTCGGCGTTCGGCCAGTGGATAAGGAGCAGATCGACGTAGTCGGTCCCGAGCTTGCGTAGGCTCTCCTCGGTCGATGAAATCACGTTCGCGTAGGCGAGTTGGTCGTACCACACCTTCGTCGTCAAGAACACAGCGTCGCGGTCCACCGGGCTATTTACGAGGCCACGGCCGACTTCGGCTTCATTCCGGTAGATCTGCGCCGTGTCGATGTGTCGGTAGCCGAGGTCGAGCGCGTGCTCGACGCCGCGCGTGGCACCGTCGCCGGTCAGTTTGTAGGTGCCGAGGCCGAGCTTCGGGATCGTGACGCCGTGGACGGTGAGGTGCATACTCGAAGTGCAGAGTTGGAAGTGAGAAGGGGAGAGGCAGGCGACTGGGTCTGAATAGAAGTTAGTCGTCCAGTAGCGTGCCGACTTCGTTCGGGTGCACCTGCTGGAGGTGTCGCCACTCCGTGATCGCAACGTCGTCGATCAGCGCGGTCGGCTTCGGAGGGAAGGCGAGGAAGCACTCGGCCAAACCAACCTCCTCGGCACTACGCTGGGCATACGCGGCCCCGCCGCTGCTCCAGCAGTAGAGCTGTGCCCCGGACGCGTGCAGGCGACGTACCGCCGCGATCATCTCAGGCATCGGAATACGGGCTGCACCAGCGCTGCGCACCAGCGTGTCGTCCACGTCGACCAAGACGATGGGAGGGGATGTGAAGGACGACATGGTTACAGGTTTTTATGAAGGAATGGTTAATGGAAGCGATTCCGACATAGGATATCGTGTACGGGAATAGATATCGCCACTCGATGAATCAAAAGCCTGGGCGTCCTGCAATTAAATAAGTGAGACAAAATCCACGTATCGCCAAATAAATAAGATTTCGAGAGGGGAGTGGAGAAGTGTAAGGGTACCGCCAAGCGGTTTTGTCGGGACGCCGCTGTCCCTTTCCTTGTGTCTGTGCCTTTGCCCCAACTTCGCATGAACGCCATCGTTGCATCGCCCGCCACCGCTGCGCCCGTCAAGGGTGCCGTGGATAGTGTGCGCTTTAGCGAGGAGGGCGTTGTCGTGGCGATTCAGGACGCGCTCGTGGTTGCCGTCCTCCTTCTTCTCGTGGTCCTTCTTCTTCCGTAGCACGCCGGTCGATCCTCAACATGCACGCGAGGGTCGGCCCGACCCCACCGCCTGCCCCGTACCTGAGGATGTCAACCGCAAGCGAAAACGGATCCGCCCCCGCACCGTCTGCGCCAACGCGCCGCAGCGACACGGTGAAGCGCGGCTTCGAGCGCGCCCCGCATCGGAGCCTGCTCCGCGCCACCGGCGCGATCCAGAGTGACGACGACTTCCAGAAGCCGTTCATCGGTATCTGCAATTCCTATATCGACCTCATCCCCGGCCACGTCCACCTGCAAGCGTTCGGGAAGGTGGTCAAGGACGCCGTGCGCGCCGCTGGGGGTGTGCCGTTCGAGTTCAACACGATCGGTGTGGACGATGGCATCGCGATGGGTCACATCGGGATGCGCTACTCGCTGCCGTCGCGCGAGCTGATCGCCGACTCGCTCGAAACCGTCGCCGCCGCGCACTGGCTCGACGGCATCATCTGCCTGCCGAACTGCGACAAGATTGTGCCCGGGATGCTGATGGGCGCGCTGCGGCTCAACATCCCGACCATCTTCGTCTCGGGCGGCCCGATGAAGGCCGGGCGGCTGGAGAGCGGCGAGAAGATCGACCTGATCTCGGTGTTCGAGGGCGTCGGCAAGTACCAGACGGGCGAGATCGACGACGCGGGGCTGCACGCGCTCGAAGCCAACGCGTGCCCGACGTGCGGCTCGTGCTCGGGCATGTTCACGGCGAACTCCATGAACTGCATCATGGAGGTGCTCGGCCTCGCGCTGCCCTACAACGGCTCCATCCTGGCCGTCGACCCGCGCCGCAAGCAACTCGCCGAGCGTGCCGCCGAGCGGATCCTGCACCTCGTTGACCACGATCTCAAGGCGCGCGACATCGTCACCACCGAGGCGTTCGACGACGCGTTCGCGCTCGACATGGCGATGGGCGGCTCGACCAACACGATCCTGCACCTGCTCGCCGCAGCCAACGAAGCCGAGATCCCGTACGACCTCCATCGCATCAACACGATCTCGCAGCGGACGCCCTACCTCTGCAAGGTCGCGCCCGCCACGCCCGACATCCACATGGAGGACGTCGAGGAGGCCGGCGGCATCCCGGCGATCCTGAAAGAGCTGGACCAGGCCGACCTGCTCCACACGGACCGCCTCACGGTCACGGGCGAGCCGCTGAGCGCCACGCTTGCCGCGGCCGAAAACAGGCGCCCCGACGTGATCCGCTCCGTCGAGAACCCGTTCCGGACAACAGGCGGGCTCTCGATCCTCTTCGGCAACCTCGCGCCCGAGGGCTGCGTGGTGAAGACCGGAGCCGTCGCCGAGCGCATGCTGGAGTTCGAAGGCCCGGCGCGGATCTACGAGAGCCAAGACGCTGCGGTGGAGGGCATCCTGCGCCGCCAGGTGCAGCCAGGTGAGGTCGTCGTCATCCGCACCGAGGGGCCTCGGGGTGGACCTGGCATGCCGGAGATGCTCCAGCCCACGAGCGCGCTCGCCGGCATGGGCCTCGACCGCTCCGTGGCGATGATCACCGACGGCCGCTTCTCCGGCGGCACGCGCGGCCTGAGCATCGGCCACGCCTCGCCGGAAGCCGCCTCGGGCGGCCCTATTGCTGCTGTGCGCCCGGGCGACCGCATCCGCATCTCGATCCCCGAGAACAGCGTGACGCTGCTGGTGGACGACGCCGAGATCGCGCGTCGCCTCGCCGAGGAACCGCCGTTCCAGCCGAAGATCCGCCGCGGCTGGCTGGGCCGCTACACCCACTTCGTCACCAGCGCCTCCCAGGGCGCGGTGCTTCGCCTTCCCGACGCTATGCCTACCGCTGCGGGCGACGGGCAGCCGACTCCCGCCACGCTCACCACCTAGTCCGATGAGCCTCGTCCAATCCAACACCCCCGTCACGGTATCCGGCGGCGACGGCATGGCCGACCGCCAGCCTGCCGTGCCCGTGCTCACCGGCGCGGAGATCTTCGTCCACGCGCTCGAAGCCGAGGGCGTCGAGGTCGTCTTCGGGCACCCGGGGGGAGCGGTCATCAAGATCTACGACGCGATGGCGCAGATCGGGCCGTCGTTCGACCACGTGCTCGTCCGCCACGAGCAGGCGGGCACGCACGCCGCCGAGGGCTACGCCAAGGCGACGGGCAAGGTCGGGACGGTCCTCGTAACGAGCGGGCCGGGCGCGACCAACTGCGTCACGGGCATCGCCGATGCGTTCATGGACTCGGTGCCGATGGTCGTCTTCACGGGCCAAGTGCCGATCCCGCTCATCGGCGGCGACGCGTTCCAGGAGACGGACATGATGGGCATCACGCGCTCGATCACCAAGCACAGCTTCCAGGTGCGCTGCGCCGCTGACCTCGCGCCGACCATCAAGGCCGCCTACGAGATCGCGGGTACCGGCCGCCCCGGCCCCGTCGTGGTCGATCTGCCGAAAGACATCTTGATCGAGAAAGCGCCGTTCGTCTACCCGCGCGCCGTGTCGATGCGCGGCTACAGCGTGCCGGGAGCCGGGCCGCAGGCGAAAGTAGAACGCGCGGCGCTCATGATCGCGAAGTCGAAGCGACCGCTGTTCTACGTCGGTGGCGGGACGGTCAACGCGGGGGCAGCGGGGCTGCTCACCGAGATCGCGCGCGTTACCCAGATCCCGGTCACGACCACCCTCCACGGGCTCGGCAGCTTCCCCGAGGACGACCCGCTCTCGCTCGGGATGCTCGGGATGCACGGCACCTACCACGCCAACATGGCCGTGCAGCACTGCGACCTGCTCATCGCCATCGGCGCGCGCTTCGACGACCGCGTGACCGGCAAGCTCGAAGCCTGGGCACCCCACGCGGAGGTCATCCACGTCGAGATCGACCCGTCGTGCGTCTCGAAGAACGTCTTCGCCGACTGCGCCATCCTCGGCGATGTGAAGGCCGTCCTCCAGCAACTCAAGCCGCTCCTCCAGGAAAAAGACACGGCCGAGTGGCGCGCGCAGATCGAGGGGTGGCACGAGGCCTGCCCCATCGAGGTGCCGGGCGTCACGAACGCGGGCGACGGGCAGCTACACCCGCAGTATGTCATCCACCAACTCGGCAAGAAGGCCGGGCCGAACGCGGTCCTGACAACGGACGTGGGCCAGCACCAGATGTGGGCCGCGCAACACTTCGGCTTCGTGCGCCCCCGCTCGCACATCACCTCGGGCGGCCTCGGCACGATGGGCTTCGGCTTCCCGGCCGCCATCGGCGCGGCGATGGGCCTACGCGGCACCGGCGCAACCGTCGTGAGCATCAACGGCGATGGGGGCTTCACGATGAACGCCCAGGAGTTGCGCGTCGCCGCCAAGTGGAAGCTGCCCATCAAGCTCGCCGTCATCAACAACTCGTTCCTCGGGATGGTGCGGCAGTGGCAGGAGCTGTTCTTCGCCGAGCGCTTCAGCCACACCGACCTCGCCGACACCAACCCCGACTTTGTCAAGCTCGCCGAGGCCTTCGGCGTGCGCGGCCTCCGCGCTTCCACACCCGCCGAGGCCGACGCCATCATCGAGGAGGCCTGGCAGATCCACGACGCGCCCGTCCTGCTCGAGTTCGTCGTGCCACAGGAGGAGATGGTCTTCCCGATGGTCCCCTCCGGCGCCGCCACCAACGACATGATCACCGAGCGCTTCGCGGAGTGATTCGGTTTTTCGGTTGTCCAGTTCTTCAGTGATAGGAAGACGGATACCGAAATACTGCTGCACTGAACCACCGAAACACTATGCCTTTACCCACCACCCCTGACGACGTGGTCACGATCGAACTGACCTCGCAGCAGATCCTGCGCAAGAAGGCCAACGGTGAGACCGTGCTGGCCGACGTGCCCGAGGCGGCGCGGCGGCACGTGATCGCGGTGCTGTTGGAGAACCACGTCGGCGCGCTC
>JBCCRG010000288.1:0-5184 GCA_039208155.1 Bacteroidota bacterium
ATGAACACCGGGCGCTCCGGGCGCGGGCCGACGACCGACATATCGCCGCGCAGCACGTTGAGGAACTGCGGGAGTTCGTCGAGGCTCGTCTTGCGGAGGAAGCTGCCGAAGGGCGTCGCACGGTTCTCACCCGACTTCGCCCAGACAGCCCCGGTCTTTGACTCGGCGTTGGTCGGCATCGAGCGGAATTTGAGCATCTCGAACGTCTGGCCGTTGAGCCCCATGCGCGTCTGGCGGTAGAACACCGGCCCTGGCGACGAGAGCTTCACGCCGAGCGCGAGCAGCAGGAACAGCGGCGCGAGGAGCACCAGCACGGCCGCCGAGAACGCGATGTCGAGGCCGCGCTTGATGACCTGCCGACCGTCGAACGGGGCTTCGTCCATGAGGTGGATCACCGGGAGGCCGTCCACGTCCGAGACGCGGCTGTTAACGAGCAGGCCGAGGTGGAAGAGGTCCGGCACAAGGCACATGTGGGCCGTCCGCTTCGAGCACGCCTCCGCGATGGGCTCGATCTTGTGCGTCGCGCGCAGCGGTAGCGCCACGTATACGAGATCGACGTGCTGCCCGGCCTCCCCCAGCCGATCCATCACGTCGGCGAGATCGTCCACGTGCCCGAGCGTGTCGAGGCGGCGAGGGACGTGGTCGTGGATGAGACGGCCAGGCGGAGGCTCCTCGAACACCTCGGCGCGGTCGTCCACGAAGCCAAGCACCTCAAAGCCCATCCAGGGATACTGCCGGAACGCTCGCGCGAGGCGCTGCCCGGCTTTGCCCGCCCCCACGATCAGCACACGGCGCAGGTTCTTGCCCTGCTGGCGGGCGCGCCGCAGCACGGTGTAGATCGTCAGCCGCAGTCCCACAAGCAGCCCGGCCGTCGTCACGCCGAAGAGCAGCATGTGGACCCGCGAGAACGAGAACGCGCGGTAGAAGAACAGCGCCGCCAGGGAGGCTACGATGCCAAGCGCGACCGCTCGCGCGACGCTGTAGACGACCAACGGGAGCCGCGTAGCCCGGCGCGTCCGGTAGAGCCCCGAGAGCAGGAACACCGCGCCCCAGAGCACCAGCACACCCGGCAGGAACGTGAGGTACTCGCTCAGGGCTCGCGGCGTCGGGTCGTTGACGAGCGGCAGCGCCGCGATCAGGCCGTCGAGCGCGTAGGGTGAGGCGGGGTGGAGCAGCCCGAACCGAATTCCATATGCGATCAGCCATCCTAGGGCGATCAGCAGGAGGTCCGCGAAGAAGAGGCTGCGTTGGAGAAACTGACTCTGTTCCTTGAGCATGGGCGCGAGGAGGGTGAACCCGAAGCCGTACGATGAGGGCGGTCAGTAACGAAGATCCAGAGGCAGCGCAGGGGCGGATGAAGAGAGGGCGCGCGGAATGTACGAAGCCGCCGCGAAAATGCCAGCCCGTTCCGGTGAGTCGGAAGGCTCCACGAATGTGACGCACCGACCAACCAACTCACCGAGCCATGGTCACCGTGCTACGGTCATCCCGACCATCGGTCGCAGCTTGGCGGGGTGGGCAGCGCTGAGGAGAGCTCGGGCCAGCGCGCGCGTCGAGTTGATCATCGGCAGACCTGCTACGATTGCCTCCGGGATCGCGAGTGGTAACTCTGTGCAGCCGAGGATGACGGCCTCGGCTCCGTTCGCCTTCAGGTGGTCGATAGCGTCGAGGAGGTGCTGGCGGGCCCGTTCGGTGGGGCGGCTCTGCGCCTTCAGGCCCCACGTTTCGTTGTAGATCGTCGGCTGGACGAGCGTCTCCTGGATGTCCGAGTCGGGCCGGATGGCCTCCAGGCCCACCGCCTCCAGCCCAGTCGCGTGCAGCTGGTTGCGTATCGACGAGGACGTGGCGAGCACACCGATCCGCTGCGCGTCGGGCGCTACCTCCGCGACGTGTGCCACGATGGCGTCGATGAGGTGGAGCAGCCGGAGGCTCCGCCCCTCGATGGCGAGCGCGTCGGTGAGGTGATCGAAGAGGACCGGCGCGTGGGCTGTGTTGCACGGGATGCCCGCAACGACGCACCCCGCGTTGTCGAGGCGGCGCAGCACTTCCACCATGCCCGGGACGGGACTGGGGGCGTCCTGATCCGCGATCCAGGCCGCGCGGTCTGGGATGCGGCCTGGGTACGAGATCAGCGTCACCGGCACGTGCTCCTGATCGATGTGCGCTTCCGTCTCGTCGAAGAGCGCGCGCACGAGGTCGAGGCCAGCATAGGGCCCGAGGCCGCCGATGACACCGATGGCGTGCTGCTCGTCGGAGTCGGCGTAGGCAGCGTCGGGAGCGAAAGCGGGGAGCACGGCGCGGACCGGTAGGGCGGAGGGGAAAAGCCGCAGGGAAACTACGGCGTCCCCGCACGGCCGGGTGCTGGCGGGTGAAAAGCCGGGCAAGACAACCCCCTGGCGAGGCCTCGCCTCGCGCGGCGCGTTGGCGGCTGCCTATCTTTATCGCTCTGTACGCACCACATCCACGCGCGATCAGCCTGATCGCCTCCGGACGGCGCGTCGCCTGCCCGATAGCTCAATTGGCAGAGCACCACACTTTGGATGTGGGGGTTCCAGGTTCGAGTCCTGGTCGGGCAACCTCGTTGAGTATGGAGGTGCGAGCGTGTGAAGGTGGGTCTTTCTAAGTCCCAGGTCGCACGTTCTCACGTTCATACATCCACACGTCCACACTGACGATGCTCCCCCACGCCGTCCCACCCGTCTCGATCTTCGCTGGCCGCTCCAACCCCGCGTTGGCGCGCGCTATCGTCGAGGACTACGGGCGCGAACTCGGACATGTGAGCCTTCGCAACTTCTCCGACGGCGAGATCTACGTCCGCTACGAGGAGTCGATTCGTGGGACCGACCTCTTCATCATCCAGTGTACCCCCGCCCCGGGCGACCACTGGATGGAGTTGCTCTTCATGATCGACGCCGCGCGGCGGGCCTCGGCGAGCCGCATCACGGCGGTCATCCCGTACTTCGGCTACGCCCGCCAGGACCGCAAGGACCAGCCCCGCGTCTCCATCGGCGCGAAGGTGTGCTGCAATATGCTGGAGACGGTCGGCGTGGACCGCATCCTCACGATGGACCTCCACGCAGCCCAGATCCAGGGCTTCGTGGACATTCCCGTCGATCACCTCTACGGCTCAGCGGTCTACTTCGAGCAGGTCCGGGACTCGCTCCCCGACAACCTCGTCGTCGTTGCGCCGGACCTCGGCTCGGTGAAGGTGGCGCGTTCCTACGCCAGTCGCCTCGGTGCCGACTTCGCGATCATCGACAAGCGCCGCCCGCACTCCAACGTCGCCGAGGTGATGAACATCATCGGTGAGGTGGAGGACCGGCACGTGCTCATGATCGACGACCTCGTGGACACGGCGGGCACGCTCTGCAACGCCGCCGACGCGCTCATGAACGAGGGCGCGCTCTCCGTCGAGGCCTTCGCCACGCACGCGCTGCTCTCCGGCCCGGCCTACGACCGCCTGGAGCAGTCGGCCATCAAGCGGCTCGTCGTCACCGACACGATCCCGCTCACCCGCACGAGCGACAAGATCAAGGTGATCTCCGTCGCGCCGCTCTTCGCCGATGCGATCCACCGCATCTACGCCGACGAGTCGATCTCTACCCTTTTTGTTGAATAACCCAACGCTGCCAGCGTTCAGCTGTCGGCTGTCGGCCTCGTTGCCTGCAACCGATAGCCCATAGCCGACAGCCGATAGCCCAAACCCCCATGGACGTCATCAAGCTCGACGCGCAGGCGCGCGACCTCGGCAAGAGCGCCACCAAGGCCGTCCGCCGTGACGGCGAGGTCCCCTGCGTGCTCTACGGCCCCCACCAGGAGCCCGTGCATTTCCGCGTGCCGCAGCTCGCTCTGCGCCCGCTCATCTTCACCGCTCAGATGCACCGCGTCGAGGTCGCCCTCGGCGACGCGACCTACGAGTGCATCCTCAAGAAGGTGGACTACCACCCCGTTTCGGACGACCCGCTCCACGCCGACTTCCTCGCGCTCGACGCAGGCGAAGCGGTGGCGCTGCGCATCCCTGTCCGCCTCACCGGCTCCGCGCCGGGCGTAAAGGCCGGTGGTCGCCTCGTGCAGGCGCTCAACTTCCTGGAGATCTCCTGCCTGCCGAAGGACATCCCGTCGGTCGTAGAGGTCGATGTCTCGGAGCTCAAGATCGGCGACACGGTGCACGTGGACGCGCTGAGCGTGCCCGAAGCGGAGATCCTGACGGACCCGCGCCGGACGGTCGCCACGGTGGCGGCACCGAAGCGCGGCGGCCTACTCGACGACGAGGAGGGCGAAGACGCCGAGGGTGGCGACGACGCTGCTGAGGGTGACGCCGAAGGCGGCGAGGAGTAAGCCTCCCCCTACGATTCCCTATGCGATGCGGGTCGGCAGCATGTCGGCCCGCATCGACGTTTCTAGTACGGCCGTTCTGCCGTGGTGCCGTTTTTCCGTGCGGAGAGTTGGCCCTGACTGCACGGCAACACGAGACACAGCAACACGGCAGCACACACGATGGCACGCAAGCGACTGATCGTGGGCCTGGGCAACCCTGGGCCGGAGTACGAGGCGACACGCCACAACGTCGGCTTCATGGTGGTGGACCGGCTTGCCGAGACGGTCGGCGTGGCCCCGCTGCGGCGCACTGTCGCGGCGTCGCTGGCGGACGAGGCGAGCCACCGAGGCCGCGCGCTCGTGCTCGCCAAGCCGCAGACCTACATGAACCGCTCCGGCGAGGCCGTCCGCGCGCTCACCCGCCGCTACGCGCTCGCGCCCGACGACCTCATCGTGGTCTACGACGACCTCGCGCTCCCGCTCGGGGCTGTCCGGCTGCGCAGCAAGGGCGGCGCAGGCGGCCACAACGGCATCCAGGACATTATCGACACGCTGGGCACGAGCGCCTTCCCGCGCATCCGCGTCGGCATCGGGAGCAACTTCGGGCGCGGGCAGCAGGTGCGCTACGTCCTCGCGCCGTTCGACGACGACCAGATCGAGGCCCGCGACGAGGCGGTGGACTTCGCCGCCAAGGCCGCGATCTCGTTCGTCCGCGACGGCCTCGTCACGGCGATGAACCGCTACAACCGCAAGGGCCCGCCGAAGGAGGAGTCGAAGCGCCCAGGAGACGAGGCGGCGGCGACATAAGCGGGCCGGGCAAAGCAGGCAGCGCTGACGGCGAGTGTGACGGCAGCGAGAGCGACGTAA
>JBCCRG010000289.1:0-5182 GCA_039208155.1 Bacteroidota bacterium
AGGCGGGATGACGATCATGCTGTCGGGGGCGCTCATGTCCTGGCTGCCGCCGAAGTAGGCGTCGATCACCATGCTGAAGTCGGCCACGTAGAGCTCGCGGGCGATGCCGGTCTCCTCGTTGGGCACGCTCGTCTTCGCGCCGTTGACCTTCAACTCGCCGACGCGGTAGAGGCCGCGACCATTTTCGAGGTTCCAGATCATCTCGTAGAGCGCCTCGTAGATCGCCTGCCCCGTCACCCGATAGGTGTAGCGGCTGTGCGTGTTCATGGTTGACACGCCCACGAGCGCGAGGTCGAAGCTGAAGAAGCCCTCGCTGGAGAGGCGGTTGAGATACTGCACCACCGCTGGAGACGAGAGGTCGTTGGGCAGCATCTTGTAGCGCGAGTTCCAGCGGCGCAGCGCATCGTCGGCCTGGGCGGCCGAGGCAGCCTCCTCGGCGAGCAGTTGCTCGACGTCGGCGGCCTGCTGGCGCAGGAGGCGCTCCTCGTTCTGGAGCTCTTCGATCTCGACGGGCTGCACCTTTTGGGTGCGGTAGTAGCCGTAGCCGCTGGCCCCGGCGAGCAGGACGCAGAGGATGAGGGTGTTGATGAGGTCACTCGACATAGTCGGGCGGGGTCAGAAGACGAGGGAAGGCAGGCGGAGAAGCGTAGGTAGGGGACTAGCTGTCTTCACCGAGGGCGAGCTCGGGGACGACGAAGCCCTCGGGCGGCGTTTTCTCTTCGGTGAAGAGCGACTCCGCAGACGACGTGGGGGCGGGCGGCGGCGCGGCTGGCTCAGGGGCCGGGGGCGGCGTGGCCTCGGCGACGGCCCCGTCGGCGGCAGCCCCGTTGGCGGCAGCACCGTCAGCCAGGGGGACCTCGTCGTAGCCCGCGAGCGGCTCGGGGATCGGGACCGGCTCGGTGGTCTGGAGACCCTGCGCGTTCTCGCGGAGGTAGAGCGCTACCTCGGGCATCTCGTTGCTGAGCGTGGTGCGGATCTCGAAGTCGTAGGCGGGGAACTCGCGCACCTCGCTGAAGCGCACCGACTCGATGGAGCCGCCCATGCGGTCAGCGAATTGCACCACGCCTGCGCGGGACACGGCCCGGCCGCTCATCACGAGCTGGCCGCCCTCCTCGCTCCAGTCGTTCACCCAGCTCTGCCGGGCCGACGCGACAGCGCGGGCGGTGCGGGCGAGGCCCTTGCTCCAGCGGTCGCTGCCGACCAGCAGCGAGTCGATGGCGTTGAGCGTCATGTTGATGCGTGCCACCTCCGCGTTGAGGCTATCGATGCGGAACTGGACCTGCTCCGGCGACAGGTTCGAGGCCGGGAAGGCCGCGATCTGCTGCTGGAGGTCGCTCTTCGTCGCCTCGTTCTTGAAGTAGACGCTCGTGAAGAAGAGCACGGCCATGAACATGACCGCCGCCGCCAGGACGGTGTGCCAGGCGAAGCCGAAGTTCGAGAGCCACTCGAACTTCATCTTCTGGCGCAGCAGTGCCTTCGGGAAGAGGTTGACGCCCGCGAAGCCGCTGTCGGAGCCCCTGTGGAACGCGTCGAGCGCGACGCTCGCGGCGGGAAGCAGCATCGTCGGAAGCGGGCGCTGCGCCGCAGCCTTGCTGCCGAGCCAGCCGCCCTCCACGAGCCCCGTGCGGAGCGTGGTGATGTGCGCGTCCGGGTAGAACGCCGAGAAGCCGTTGACGAGCTCCTCCTCGCGCTCCTCGGCGAGCACGATCACCTGGTCCACGTTGCCGACGCCCTGCACGTCCTGCTGGAGCAGCACGCGCGAGCAGATCGTGTCGGGCCCGTCGAACGTCGTCACGCTGCGCATGTACTCAGCGTGGTGCAGCACGTCGCCCACGAGCAGCATCACGAGGGTGTCCTCCGCCCCCACGCGCACGATGGCGGTGTTGCCCTGCGCTCCCATCGGGAAAACTTGGCGCGTGAGTCCCATCAGCGCGGGGATCTCAGCCGAGAGCAACGTCATGCGAACGCCGCGCATCCCCTCCTGCTCGCGGAGCAGCTCCACGGACGGCGTCACGGGATCGCTCGGCTCAGGCACGACGGCCAGGAAGCGCGGCAGGCCGTCGCGCGGCGTCATCGGGAGGAACGCGACGCGCTCGGGGTCCTGCGCCTGCGCCTTGAGGTGGTCGGGGAGCAACTCGATGAGCGTCTCGGCCTTGACCGACTCCGCGCGTTTGGCTGCCTTTGAGTTCGCCTTGGCCTCGTCCTCGGCCTTGTCTTCCTTCTTGTCCTTGCTGAAGTTGAACAGGCTCTTGCCCTTCGACGTGCTGTCCACGCGCAGTTCCGCGTAGGCCACGTCCGAGGACTCTAGACAGAAGGCCAGGCGCGGGCTGTCGAGGCTGCCGCTGCGGCACTCCTCGATGAGGTCCTTCAGTTCGAGGACGATGGGCTGCGCCGTTGAGGCGACGGCAGGCGCAGTCGCCCCGTCGAAAGTCGTCTCCGAGACGTCCGAGAGACCACCGAACTCGCTGCCGACGAACATGTCGGCCCCCATGTTGATGCCCGCCTCGCCAAACTGGATCGCGACGTCGTCGGTGCGGATGTCCGCGAGCAGTTCCTCCGGCGAGTTGCCCGAGTCCGGTGCCTCGGCGGCACGCTTGCGGGTGACGCGGCGCACGACCTCGAAGCCCTCGCCCTCGCGGCGCATGAGCAGGCCGTAGATCGTCTGCGGCGTCACGTAGAGGCCGAGCACGGGGGCGAGCCCTCCGCGTGACCGGGCGCGCCGTCCCTGCCGCTTGCGCGACTTCTTCGGCTCCGGGGTGTCCGGCTTGGGGGCGCTCTGCTTCGAACGCGGGGCCACCGCCGCTGTGGGCGGAGGCGACGGAGCCGCATCCGGTGCGGCGCCCTCAGCGGACTTGGAGGCAGGCTTTAGCTTGGCAAGCCAGTTTTTCATGGGAAGGACGAGGATGGAGGTCGGTCAGGCGTGGGAACGCGAAGGCGTGAAAGCGCAAAGGCTGGGGCGCGGAGGCCGTGGGGTCCAGAGGCGAGGCGCTACATGATTTGTTTGAGGCGTCGCTTGTTGTTGGCGAAGTTGAGCGCCGTCTCCGGCGTGATCTTCTTCTCGCGCAGGAGGCGGAGCAGGTCCTGCTCCAGCGTGGTCATGCCGAGGTGGCCCCCCTCCCACATCATCTGGTAGATCTCGCCCGCGTTGTTGTTATAGATCGCGGCCTTCGTGGACGGCGTCATCCAGAGGACTTCCTTGGTGAGCACGCGGCCGCCGCCCACCTTCGGGGCCAGCTTCTGCGAGATCACGCAGCGCAGCGTGTCGGCTAGGCGAACGCGGATGCGCTCCTGCTCGTCGGAGGGGAACTCCGCCACGATGCGGTCGATGGACTCGATGGCCGACGCCGTGTGGAGCGTCGAGAAGACCTTGTGGCCCGTGTCGGCCGCCTCGATGGCCGACGAAATCGTCTCGGGGTCGCGCATCTCCCCGATCACGATGATGTCCGGGTCCTGGCGTAGCGCCTGGATGACGCCGTGCTTGAACGAGTGCACGTCCGAGCCGACGTCGCGGTGGCGTACGATGCACCGCTTCGGCGTGTGCATGTACTCCACCGGCTTGCCGATGATGACGATGTGCCCGTCGAAGTCCTGGTTGTTGGCGTCGATGACGGCGTCGAGCGTGGACGACTTACCGGAGCCCGTCACGCCGGTCACGAGCGTTAGGCCGTCGCGCACCTTCGAGAACATCATCCCGCGGATGATGGCCGGGTGGAAGCCCTGGCCTTTGAGCGAGCGCAACTCCGTGTTGATCGCGCGCATACAGAGGCCGAGGTGAAACAGGTCGAAGTAGGTCGTCGCGCGGAAGCGGTTGTTCTGCCCCTGGACCTCCATCGCGTAGGAGAAGTCGGCCGAGCGCTCCTTGAGCAGCGTCTCGCGCTGGCGGTCGTTGAGCAGGCTCAGGATGAGGATGTCTGTCTCGTCCGTCGAGGCCGTACCGACGGGAGCATCGGGCTTCTTATCACCGTTGACGCGGTACCACACGCGCCCGGCCGTCGCGGGCCCGCCCATGTCGAGGTCCGAGGCCCCGAGTTCGATCATCTTGCCGATGAACTGCTCCATGTAGCGGCGCAGGTGCTCGGTCATCTTCGGATCGAAGCGCCCGACGTGCTCGCTATAGAAGCGCAGCCGGTCCACGCCCACGAGGGTGCGGGGGGCGGAACGGGCGAGGAGGCGGATCTGCTTGGGCAACCGCAGCCGCTCGGCCTCGCTCGGGGCCGACTGCTTCGGCGCGGGGACGTAGGCGGTCCCCTGAACGTCGGGATGGTAGCCCTGCTGGGAGTACGAAGCAGACACGACGGAGGCGTAAAGGCGATGGCGGAGGGGCGACCCGCAGGCCGCAACGATGGCTCGTCTCCCCGACTCTGACAAAAGGCGGGCCAAAGCCAGGCGATGTGAGCGCTGGCGGTCGCTCTCTGTGCCATGCAGGCTCTAAACGTCGATTTAGGGATCCTCAGGGCCCCTCCGCTGTCTGCTGCTCCTCGTTTTTTCCAGACCTCGTCCGCTGCGGTCGGGCGCGGCCCCCGTGTGCTCCACCGCGTCCCTTCCCATCGAAACGGCGCGGCTACAAATGGAAACGGGCCTTCTTTCCGGAAGGCCCGCCTGGGAGGTCGGTCTACGCCGGATTCACTTCCTAATGCTCGGAAGCCGTCACCCGGAGCACTTCTTCGAGCGTCGTCTCGCCGAGCTTGACTACCTCACGGGCCGACGCCTGGAGCGTGAGCATGCCCTCGCTGACCGCGATGCGCTTGATCTCGTCCTCGTCGATCACCTCGCCCGCGTCCACGATGGCTTCGCGGATAGCTGGGGAGAAGTAGAGCGCCTCGGCGATGGCGCGGCGGCCCTTGTAGCCCCGCCCCTTGCACATGGGACACGTGGGGTCGTTGCCCGGCTCGTAGAACGTCACCGTCTCGATCTCTTCCTCGGTGAACTCGAGCTGCGTAGCCAGGGTCACGTCCAATTCCTCACGCGGGGTGGCCTTCTTGCACCCATCGCAGACCTTGCGGATGAGGCGCTGCGCCACGATCAGGTTGATCGCGTAGGCGATGAGGAACGGCTCCAGGCCCATCTTGTAGAGACGCGATACCGCCGACGGCGCGTCGTTGGTGTGGAGCGTGGAGAACGTGAGGTGACCCGTGTTGGCGAGCTTGATGCCCAGCTCGGCGGTGGCCTTGTCACGCATCTC
>JBCCRG010000290.1:0-5166 GCA_039208155.1 Bacteroidota bacterium
GCCCCCGCCCGCTCCGCGCTCTCGATGCCGAGCGACTCCAGCTGCGCCTTGATCTCGGACGTGACCGCGTCCCCACGCCGCACGATCACGACGCCCTTGTTGACCTGACCGCGTAGCCCCGAGATCTCGCGCTCGGCTTCCGTGTAGGCCTCCTCCGTCTGCTGCGCCTGGAAGCGCAGGTTGGGCACGAGCACGTTCACGAAGAGCGCTGTGCCTAGGTCGACGAGCCGCTGGTCTTCGCTGTAGTACTGTAGATAGGCGTTGCGCGCGAACGCTTCGGCTTCGTTGAGCCCGCGCACCTGGTCGACGAGCCAGGACTGCTCGCGGAACGTGGTCTGGTCGCGGGCGATGATCTCGTCGGCGAAGACGGAGTCCTTCGGGACGTCGAGGACGCCGTCGGGGAGGATGTCGCTCCCGAAGGCCTGCGCGAGGCGGAGCAGGACCTCGTCCGTGCGAGCCCCGCGCGCCGACGTGCGGGTCGAGGCACCCAAGCCCGGCGTCCGGGCGGCGTACTCGTCCGCGAAGAGCGCCCAGAGTTCACGCGGGACGGGCACGCCGACGCGCTGGCGCAGCGAGAAGTACTGCGCCGAGTCGGCCGCGGCCTGGGCGTCGAGGCCCCGGGCAGAGGCGCGCTGCCAGTCGCCGTAGAGCTCCAGCACGGCGTCGAAGCGTGCCTGGAGCGAGTCGGCCTGGGCGCGCATCTGCGCCTCGGCGTCGGGCACGTCGGTGAAGACGGGCGGGACGACGTACCGCAGCGAGTCGCGCCGGGCCTGGAGCTCGCCAGCGCTCAGGCGGATCGGGAAGGTGAACGGCGCGACCACATCGCGCCCCTGCCACGCGTCGCCGACGTTGACCGGCACGCTGAACGACGCCGTGCGGGGGTGGGCTAGCACCGCCAGCGCAACGAGGCCCACGAACAGCCCGATGCGCGTCCACCGCACCCGGCGCGGTGGTGTCTCGGCGCGTCCGGTCCCCGGCTTCTTTGGCTCCAGGCGGGCTCCCGCCCGACGCATCTTGCTGGCCGCAGGCTTGGGCGAGAAGCCGATGCGTTCGAGGATGCTCATGGGCGGGCGGAGTCAGACGTGGCAGGGCCGGGCGGAAGCGATACGGCGTCGGTGGGTGCTACTCGCAGTCGGGCCTGAGGTTTGCGCAAGCGATTTACGAGGACACGGCTGGGACTGGGTGGCGTCGCCCCAGCGCGAGGCCGAGGCCAACGCAGAGCGACGCACCGACCACGGTGTAGAGCGGCCATGCCAGGCCGACGAGGCCCAGTTCTGCTCGGCGCTCCGGGGTAGGCTGCACGTCGATGAGCCAGCCCACCTCGGGGCTGTACCACACCGCGAAGATGACCCAGGTCATCACCGCTACGGTGACGAGGAACGCGAGCACGGCGTCGGCCTGGCGAGCCCGACGACTCAGGAGCGCCAGCAGGAAGGCCCCGAGCAGCCCCCCGTAGGTGTACGACGCGATGCCGAGGCCCAGTTCAACGACGGGGTTGTCGCGGCTCTCGAAGAGCGTCGCGAAGCCGATGAAGACGATGCCCCACCCGAGCGTCGCGAAGCGGCTCAGCCGGACCGCGCCGGGGTCGTCGTCCGCGCGGCCGAGCACGTCGAACACCGTCGCGGAGGCGAGCGCGTTGAGGCTCGACGAGAGCGTGCTCATCGCCGCGGCCACGATGCCCGCGAGCAGGAGCCCGGCCAGCCCCGGCGGTATTTCCTCGACGATGAACTTGGGGAAGACCTCGTCGCCCCGGCTCAGGCCGAGGTCCGCGAGCGATGCGCCACCGTAGTGCATCCAGAGGAGCAGCCCGACCGCGAGGAAGAGCGCGAACTGCACGAACACGCCGACGCCGCTCCCGATGAGCGCGCGCTTGCCGTCGGCGAGGGTCCGGCACGCGAGTAGCCGCTGCACGATCAGGTGGTCGGCTCCGTGCGACGCCATCGTGAAGACGGCCCCGCCGAGCACCGCCACCGGCAGGGCATAGGGCGAGGTCACGAGCGCGCTCAGCCAGCCGTCCGCCTGCGCAAACGAGAGGTCGAACACCTGCGTTTTGCCCGCCTCGACGGCCGCGCCCCACGCACCCTCAGGCAGCCTGCCGAGCAGCAGCCCGATGGCGAGCAGCGCCCCGCCGACGTACAGGCCCATCTGCACGACATCGACCCAGACGACAGCACGGAGGCCCCCGACGAAGGTGTAGGCAATGGTCACGACCCCGATGGCGGCGATGATCGTGGCGTAGCTGAGCGACACGCCCGCCGCGTCGGCGACCACCTTCAGCGGGATCGCTGTGGCGAAGAGGCGGACGCCGTCGGCGAGGAGGCGCGTGCCCATGAACGTGATGGAGGCCGTGCGTTGCATCGCCGCGCCGAAGCGCTGACCGAGGAGCGCATACGCCGTGACGAGGCCACCTGCGAAGTAACGCGGCAGCAGCACCACACTCACCACGACGCGGCCGATCAGGAAGCCGAACGTGAGTTGCAAGAACGTGAGGGTCCCGCCGTAGGCCACCGCTGGAATGCCAATCACGGTGAGCGTGCTCGTCTCGGTGGCGATGACGGAGAAGCAGACCGCCCACCACGGGAGGTCACGCCCGCCGAGGAAGTAGTCCGCCGCCGACGCCTGCGTCCCTCGGACGGCGACGCCGAGGGCGGCCACCCCGAGGAGGTAGCCCACGAGGACGACGTAGTCCAGCGGCGTCAGCATCCAGGCTCCGTCATGAGTGGTGAGTACATCCGGTTGGGCAGCTCCGCTTTGGCAGGTTCAGGCGTCGCGGAACGCCAGCACGGGCGGCGCGATGCCGTCGAGGTAGCGCGCGAGCGCGTCGAGGGCGTGGGCGAGGTCGGCGTCGGGCGCCAGCATGAAGTCGAAGAACGGCTCCGCGTGCGGGTCGTGGAAGCCGATGCGGAAGCGCGCGGGCGACGCGCCGACGAGGTAGGCAGCGTTGAGGTCGAACGGGACCCGCAGGCTGAGCGCGACCTCCGGGCCCTCGCCCCACAGCGCCGCGGCGGCGTTCGCCTTCGGGAGCCGCGTGAAGCGGCGGTAGTCGTTCGGCTGCAGCACCCGCACGCTGCCGATGAAGTCGTCGGGGGCGTAGACGACGTGCCCGCCGCGCGAGACAGGGATGACGTTGGCACTGGGCAGGTCGAGCCGCCGGATGAAGCGCCACACGCTGCGCACGGCGTCGTCCTCGTCGGGGAGCACCACCATCACCTTGCGCGCCGCCGGGTGCTGGCTCCAGGGGCCTTCCTGCCGTCGCTCGACGGCCTTGTGCGCCGTCCGATACGCCCAGCGCTCGCGCCACGAGTCGGAGTAGGGCGCGTCGGGAGGCTGCACGGAAGAGAGGCGTCGGTTCGGAGGAGACGGGCAGGGAGCAAGCTCCTACCGCCGACCGCGCCGTGTCAACCGCGCGTCCATATTCGTCGAACTAGGCACCGGTCCCGCTCAGATCACCGCTGCTTACGCGGGGATAGCGGGCGGCTCGTGGTCGCCGAGCACCTTCCTGGACGCGGGTGCGGACGGTACCTCGGCCGGAATAATAGCGCCATCGCCTGCGGGGACCTCTTGCAACACAACTTGCCAGCCCGGTCGGCCGAAGTACGTCACGGGGACCGCCACGTGCTCGACGGCCTGATTCTCGTCGAGGCTGCGCAGGCGATGGCGCAGACGAACCGGTGTAGGGGAGGCAAGGCGTGCGCTGTCCCGCCACGTGTTGCGCACGCGGCTGCGGTCAGGGCTCGGCAGATTGAGGTCCCAGGTGGTCTCCACGAGCGCGTTGGCATCGGTGGCCCCGAGGAGCGCCGCCGCCGCCGCGTTGGCCTGCCGGATGAGCGAGTCCTGCACGATCAGCACGGCCTGGGGGAGCACCGCAGCGAGCCGCCGCCACCGCTCCTCCGTCGCCTCGATCTCCTGCTCCGACTGCTCCAGCATGGCCCGGCGCAGCGCGGCCAGCTCCCGCTGCGTCTGCACCCGCTCGACGGCCTGCGCGATCACGTGGTTGAGACTCGCCGACGAGAACCGCGACTTCACGACATAGTTGGCCGCGCCCGCCCGGATGGCCTCCACTGCCACCCGCTCATCACCGGAGCCCGTCATCATCACCACGGGGTACGGCGGCTCAACGTTGGCTTCTGCGAGCGCCTCCAGGAAGTGCAAGCCATCGGCGTCCGGCAACCGGTAGTCGAGCAGAACGCAGTCGGGACGCAGGTCGAGGAAGGCAGCGAGGCCGTCTTCGATCGTGTCCGCCTCCGAGAATGTGTAGAACCGATCAGGGAAGCCGCTCAGCAGCCGCTGGAATGTATGGCGGTCCTCCGGCGAGTCATCGACGAGCAGGACGTGGAGGGAGAACGGAGGCAATGCCATGGCTGGGAAACAGACGCGGAGTTATTCGAAGTGAGGCGGTGGTGTGCCTTCGTGGAGAAGGTCGCGGAGGTAGGTGAGTTTGGTCCGGAGCTCGTCGAGGCGGACAGGCTTGAGCATGTAGCTGACCACGCCGAGCTGCTGGCAGTATTCGACATCGCTGGGGTTGTGCGACGTGGTGAGCACGGCGACGGGCAGCGCGCGCAGGGCGTCGTCGGCGCGGATCTCTTCGAGCACCTCGCGGCCGTCGATGCCGGGTAGGTTGAGGTCGAGCACGAGCGCGGGCGGCAGCGGCTGGTTGGTGCGGACGAGGCGATGGAGGTAGTCGAGCACGCTGTCGCCGTCCTCGAAGTGGCGCATCGGCTTCGAGAACCCGACGCCCCGCAGCGTGCGGCGCACGGCCTCGTAGTCCTCGGGGCTGTCCTCGACGAACACCACGGGCGGGGTGTCGGTGTCCACCGCTGCGCCGCCTTCCTTAGGCGCTTCGAGCAGCACAGCCGGACGCATCGTCCACTGCCGGGGCCCCGCCTGGATCCAGTAAGAAAAGTAGGAGGCTCGCCATCCTGTAGGTGGTGCGGTGACGGGCGAAACGGTGTCGGGGGTATCGATGGATACCTTGTTCATGAGCCTGCAGCGCTGGATCGGATAATGGGGTTAGCGGGCCGGGAGCGTGACGTAGAACGTCGAGCCCTCCCCGAAGGTGGACTCGACCCAGACGACGCCTCCGTGGCGTTCGGCAATCTTTCGGACGATGGTGAGCCCGGCTCCGGTTCCCCCGCCGTAGCGGTCGCGTCCGTGGAGACGGCGAAA
>JBCCRG010000291.1:0-5162 GCA_039208155.1 Bacteroidota bacterium
GCGGTCGGCCTTGAGCTGCGGAGTCAAGCCGTCCCCACGCATGGACTGGATCAGAAATCGCGTGTAGTCCGCGAGGGTAATCACCAGGTCGCCCGCGGCTGAAAAGCTGCCCGTCTCGCGGCACCACCCTTCCGGCCTGCAGTAGTGCCCCGGGAAGTCTCCCTCCGCATCCAGCGCCTGCGCTATGCGTGGGAAGAGGTCGGGATTGACGTGCATCGACGTCTCGCTCACACCGGAGGGCTCGAACACGTAGCGCTGAGCCACGTCCTCGAACGGCTCGCCGAGCTTGGCCTCGACGAAGCTCGCGAGGTAGTTGAAGCCTTCGCCGGAATAGCCGTACGTCGCGCCCGGGTCGTTGATAAAGGCCAGCTTCCCGTCGTCGGCGAAGAACCGCCAGTTCATGAACCCGGTGGTGTGCGACAGGGCCATGCGGGGCGTCAGTTGACGGTGGCGCGGGTCGTCCTGCAGATCGGGATCGATCCAGTGGGCGAACATCGGCTCGTCTAGCGACACGTGGCCTGCAGCGGCTAGCCGGAGGACTGTCTCCGCCGTCACCGTCTTGGTGAGCGATGCGACGTTGTACAGGGTCTGCTCGGAAGCCGAGACGCCCGGCGCTTGCTGCCCGTAGTGGCCTTGCCAGACGACCGCCCCGTCTTTGACCACGGCGATGGCCGCCGTGTTGACCTGATGCCGCGCTACCACCTCGGCCAAGGCTTAGTCCAATGCAACGGCCCGCTCGGGTGAGATCGATGGGATGTCCTCAGGCGTCGGTGGTGCGTCGGGTGCGCGGTGGTCCACGTGTGAGGTCCCGCTGCATGCGCCGAGGAGCATCAAGAGGGTGGCGACGGCAAGGCGGGGGAGGGAGTCAGGCATGGAGGAGGGGACCGAGCGAAGGGACGGCGGAGCACGCAAGAAGCAGAGCGGCGAGCGACCGATGCAGAGCGGGAAGACGAGGGCGCCGTACGGGGCCGTCCGACGAGAGTTACTCCGTGTGTTAAAAAAACAGCAGGCAGCTGCGCGTGGTACCTGCTGGGAGGGGAGCTGAGCGGACACGTGCGTTGTGTGGTGCCCCTGGCATTCGTGCCCGCGTTACCTCGGCTACGGGCTGGGCGGCTTGGAGAGCTGAAGAGCCTCTATTGCTACCGGCCCCCAGCTCCCGACTGTTATGCCCTTGCTTCGTTCGCTTCGCCCTCTGCTCCTGCTCCCCGTCCTCGCATTCGCCGTCGGCTGCGACTACTCCGTCAACGGCGAGGTTGGCCCGCCGGGCCCCCCCGGCTTCGATGGTCGTGACGCCGAGGTGCGCAGCTTCACCTTCGCCTTCGAAGGCCGCGACCTCTTCGTGGACCAGGGTGGGTTCAACGCGCGCGCCATCGTCGAAGTGGACCAACTCGACGAGGACATCGTCGAGTTTGGCGTCGTGCTCGCGTACGTGGACGGCGCTGCGCTGCGCGAGGAGGATGGTGAGATCACGTGGGTTGCGCTCCCGCTGACGTTCGGCGAGACCGACGAGAACGGCGAACTCGACTACACAATTACCTATACCTACTCCTACGAAATCGACCGCTTCACGCTCGAACTCTTCGCCTCAGCCCCGCTGAATTGGGAAGAGCAGGGCAGGCTCAATGTCCGGGTCGTCCTAATCCCGGGTAAAGACCTGCTCGATCCCGCCACGGACACGTCCGACTACGCCGCCGTGGCCCGCGCGCTCGACCTCGACGCCGTGCCCGCGACCCGAGTGCACGCCCGAGCTGCACGGTAGCCCGCTCCGGTTGAAGGACCGAGCCGTGCGCGCCGGCGACCCCTCTCGCCGCTGTTGCTCCATCGGCCTTCCGCGCCGCCTCCGCCGTAACGGAGGCGGCGTTGCCGTGCCCGCTCCCCACGAACGGCATCGCCTCAAGCAGGAGGAACAGCCGAAAGGGCCTCCTGTACCACCTCCGCCTCGCTCCACCTGCTGCCATGCTCCGTCGTTTCGTGCCCCTGCTGGCCCTGGTTTGCGTGCTCCTCGTGGGGCTCGCCGCGCCGCCGATGGCGCAGGCGCAGGAGCGCCCACTGCTGGAGGACGGCCTGTTCAAAGCCTACGCCAAGCGCGGCCTCGCTGAGCTCTACGATATGCGCTACGACGAGGCTGCGGCCACGTTCGCCTTCCTCGCCGAGCGCCACCCGGAGCACCCGGTCGTGCCCTTCCTCGAGGGCCTCGTGCCGTGGTGGCGCATCCTCACCGACCTCGGCTCGACCGAGCACGACGACGCCTTCCTCGCCGCGATGGACCGCACCATCGACCGCGCGGACCGGGTCCTCCGCCGCGACCGCGACAACCTGGACGCGCTCTTCTTCAAGGGCGCGGCGCTCGGCTTCCGGGGACGCCACCACTCGAACCGGCGCTCCTACCTGAAGGCCGCCCGCGACGGCCAGCGTGCGCTCCGCTACGTCCTCCGCGTTAACGAGCAGGCCCCCGACAACCCCGACTTCCTCTTCGGCATCGGCATCTACGACTACTTCGCGGTTGCCATCCCCGAGCGGCACGCCGTCGCGCGGCCCTTCGCGGCGATGTTTCCGCCCGGCGACAAGGGGCGCGGCCTGTCCAACCTGCACCGCACCTTCCGCCACGGCACCTACGTCCAGACCGAGGCGGCCTACTTCCTGCTCCAGATCTACTACCTCTACGAGCGCGACGCTACCAAGACGCTCCAGTTCACCAACTTCCTCCGCGAGGAGCACCCGAACAACGCCTTCTTCCACGCCCTCGAAGGCCGCGTGCTGGCGCGTTTCGGGCGCTGGGACGAGTCGCGGGCCGTGTGGCGGGATGCGCTCGCGAAGGTGCGGCGCGGGCAGACCGGCTACAACGCGTCCGTCGCGGAGCAGGGGCACTACTACCTCGCCCGCCACGCGATGCGGCTACGCAACTACGACCGTGCGCTCGACCACTTCGCCGACCTCCGCCGCGTCGACGCGCAGCGCGACGGCACCTCGGCGTTTGCTGCGCTGGGTCGCCTACGCGAGGGCATGAGCCACGACGCCAACGGCGACCGCGACCGCGCCCTCACCGTTTACCGCGAAGTCCTCGCCCTCCGCGACGTCTCCGGGACCCACGACCGCGCCCGGCAGTACCTGGACACCCCGTATCGGGGGTAGCCCCTGGTCCTTTGTCCTTCGTCGTCGGTTGTCGCCAGAACAACACATCCACCTGATCCGAGCCTCCTTGCAGGAGTGTGGATTTGCTACGGCGCAGCACACGAGTGCCGTAGAGGATGCGCTCCGTTCGCATCCTGATTCCACAGCGCTCTGGTGCCTACGCGGCGACTTGATTCAGTTGCTTGACGACGAGGATGCCACGTACGAACTGGTCGATGCGGAGCAGAGTTACCAACGCGCACTCGAACTAGACGCAGACTGCAAGGGGGCCTGGACCGAGCTAGGACACTTCCACGACGTGGTCATGGCCAACCCCCGACGAGCCGCCCCGTTTTTCCATCGCGCCGAACAGCTCCGGGGCGAAGCTAGAAGCCACTCCGCCACTAAGGACCAAGAACCAAGGACAAAGGACCAGAGATGACCTTCCGCTATTCCGAGTGGAACGAGGCCCGCCACGGCGACCAGCGCCCGGCCTTCGACAAGCTCTTCGACCTCTTCCAGCAGCTCCTCTACCACACCGGCGGTGACGCCATGGAGGCGCTCCAATGGCTCACGCAGCTCGACGAGCGCTACGGCCTTACCGACGGCGAGGACTTCGGCATCGGCGACTTCATCGAGGAGCTGAAGAACCGCGGCTATATCGACCGTGACGAGCAGACGGGCGTGGTGCAGATCACCAAGAAGACCGAGCGCGGGCTGCGCGAGCGATCGCTGGAGGAGATCTTCAAGCAGCTCCGCAAGTCGGGGCGCGGTGGGCACAAGACGCCGCATATCGGCAGTGGCTCCGAGCGCCTGCCCGAGACGCGTGGCTACGAGTGGGGCGATGACCTCCGCGAACTCGATATCACCGGTACGCTCTCGAACGCCTTCCGCCGCAGCGGCCTCTCGGGCAACCCGGGCGACTTCAACCTCCACGAGGACGACCTCCAGGTTTACGAGACGGACCACTACACGAGCGTGGCGACGGTCCTCATGATCGACCTCTCGCACTCGATGGTGCTCTACGGCGAGGACCGCATCACGCCTGCCCGCAAGACCGCAATGGCGCTCGCGGAGCTCATCACGCGGCAGTACCCGAAGGACACACTCGACATCGTCGCGTTCGGCAACGAGGCGTGGGAGGTGGCGATGAAGGACCTGCCGTACCTCCAGGTCGGGCCGTTCCACACCAACACGCGGGCCGGGCTGGAGCGCGCGCGGATGATCCTGCGGCGGCGCAAGAACCGCAACAAGCAGATCTTCATGATCACCGACGGCAAGCCCTCGGCTCACTTCGAGGCGGGTCGACTCTACAAGAACTCGTTTGGTCTCGACCGCAAGATCGTGAACAAGGTCCTCGACGAGGCTGCCGTCTGCCGCCGCGAGCGCATCCCGATCACGACGTTCATGATCGCCAAAGACCCCTACCTCCAGGACTTCGTGCGCCGCCTCACCGAGGTCAACCAGGGCCGCGCCTACTACGCCAGCCTCGACGACCTCGGCGGCTTTCTGTTCGAGGACTACGTCCGCAACCGCCGCAAGCGGACGCGCTAGTAGTCTGCTGTCGCAGGTCTCGGGTCGTAGGTCGAAGGTCTGCGTGCTCAGATGCTGCCTGACCTTCGACCTGTGACCTCCGACCTTCGACCAAAGAAGTCCCTCGGCCAGCACTTCCTGCACGACCGACACGCCATTGCAAGGATTGTCGCTGCGCTGGAGGCGGCGCCCAGCGATCCGGTGGTCGAGATCGGGCCAGGAACGGGGGCGCTCACGAAGCCGCTGGCGGAGCGCTTTGCCCGACTCGTGGCGCTGGAAGTGGACCCGCGTGCCATCGCCGTGCTGCGCGCGGAGTTGCCTGACCTCGATGTGCGGCATGCGGACGTGCTCGATGCCGATTGGGGTGCGCTGGCAGGAGAGATGGACTCCGACGAGCACGGACTGACGGTGGTAGGCAACCTGCCGTACTACATCACCTCGCCGATCCTCTTCGCGTTGCTCGGCGCGCGGCGGTACCTGCGGCGGGCCGTCGTGATGATGCAGAAGGAAGTCGCCGA
>JBCCRG010000292.1:0-5159 GCA_039208155.1 Bacteroidota bacterium
GACGGTCTGCTTGGCATCCTGCGGGGGTGCTGGCAGCGTGAGGCCGTAGGAGGGACGGCTTCTGTTCGCGCTCTGCTCAACGCAACCTGAGATCACCCATGGATCGCCCCTCTCCTACGCCCCTGCGTCTTGTCGGCACCGCCGCGCTCGGCACGGCTGCGCTCGTAGCCGCGCCCGCTGCGGACGCCCAGATCGCCTTCGTGGAGTCCGACCCGTCCCCGTTTGACCAGTTCGATGGTATTCAAGACAGCGCCATCGAACTCGCCGACTTCGACGGGGACGGGGACTTCGATCTGCTCTACACCAACAAATACGCGAGCCTCGAGATCTACGAGAACGTCGGGACGCCCGAGGCGGCGGTCTTCACGCTGATCAAGGATGACCCGTCGCTGCGCGACTTCCTCCCTTCGATCCTCACCGTGCCGCCCCGCCTCGCGGACCTCGACGGCGACGGCGACCTCGACGCAGTCACCGTGGACCAGGGGGGCGTCATCCGTTACTTCGAGAACGTCGGGACCCCGAGCAGGCCACGCGCCATCGAGCGAACGGGGGCGGACAACCCGCTCGATGGAATCGATCAGGTCACCGATATCGAGTTTGCCGATCTCGACGGCGACGACGACTTCGATCTCATCGGGGTCAACACCAACAGCCTCGCCAACGGCCTGCGCTACTTCGAGAACACGGGGGCGCCCGAAGCACCCGCGTTCGAGGCGCGTACTGGATCGGCCAGCCCCCTACCGTCCTTTGACGAACTCGTCGAGGCAACGCTCTTCATCGAAGGGGTCGTGTTGGCGGACGGCGACGGCGACGGCGACCTCGACCTGGTGATCGGGCTCGACGACGACTTTGAAGGCACGCGGCCTGTGCGCACCTACCGCAACGTGGGGACCCCGAGCAGCGCAGACTTCCGTTCCGTTCCGGCCGACCGAGACCCGCTCGCCGTCGTCGATGACGTGTCCGCCTTCACGGATGTGGTGCCGCAACTGGTCGACATTGACGCCGACGGCGACCTCGACTTCATCTTCGGGTATGCGTACGGGATCGAGCTCTTCGAGAACGTGACGCCGGCGAGCGCACAGGCAGGCGGAGCGCGCTTCGAGGCGGTCTCGGTGCCCGTGCCCGTCGCCACCCGCGACGCGGACGGCGCGCTCCTGACCTGGACCCACACGGGCCCCGACGCCCGCTACGAAGTCCACCGCCTCCTCGGCGACCTGGGCGCCTTTGACCTGCTCGGTACGGTCACGGCCACCGACAGCGAGACGCTCCGTTTCCACACCGGCCCGCTCAGCGGCGACATGGCGACGCTCCGGCTACGCCGCGTGGATGCGGACGGGAGTAGCGCTTATGGCCCCACGGCCGAGGTTCGCACGGGCCTCGCAGGCACGCACGAACTCGGCGAGGTCTATCCCAACCCGACGACGAGCCAGGCGCAGTTCACGCTGCAGGTTGCTGCGGCGCAGCGCGTGGTGGCGCGGGTCTACGACACGGCTGGGCGGCACGTGATGGACGCCTTCGCAGGCGACGTGGAGCCGGGCGCAGTGGCACGCGTGGCGGTGGGCGAAGGCCTGAGTGCCGGGGTCTACTTCGTGCGCGTGACAGGCGAGACCTTCGCCGACGTGCGGCGGCTGACGGTGCTGCCGGAGTGAGCCCGGCCGAGATAGCGCGGGTGTCCTTCGCGTCGGCAGAGCTGACCGGCGCGGAGGTGCTCGCGCTCCCCGACGCCGTCGTCCAGGACCGCTGGCGACGGCGTCTCCATGCGGTGCCGAGCCTGCGCGCCCAGCGCTTCCTCGTCGAGCACGCCGATGTGGGCGGCGAACCGCTCGCGGCGGCGGTGGCAGCCGTGCGGCCGGGCCAGACCGGGCAGATCTACTCGCTGGCGACGGCTCCCACCCACCGGCAGCGCGGAATGGCGACGGCCCTGCTGGCCCGCCTCGAAGCGCGCCTCGTGGACGCCGGCTGCGCAGCCGTGCAGGCGGTCTACCGCACCGACCTCCGTAGCCTCGTTGCCGTCGAGACGGTCCTCGCCAAGCGTGGCTGGGACCCGTCGCGTCCGGCACAGTACCTCTTCCGCGGCACTGCCACCGTCCTCGACACGCCGACGTTCCAGAACCTCACGCTCCCCGACGGCTGCACCCTATTCGACTGGGCGGCGCTCACGCTACGCGACCAGGCCGCGCTGGAGGCCGAGGTGGGTCGCTCTATCCCGCGCGTGCTTTCGCCCTTCCAGCAGCCCGATCGGCTGGATGCGGCCTGCAGCGTCGGCGCGCGGTGCGGGGGTGTGGTTGCGGGGTGGATGCTCCTCCACCGCACCGGACCGGAGGGGCTGCGCCAGTACACGAGCCTGTGGGTGCGTCCAGACTTTGTGGGTACGTCGCTCGCGCTCGTCCTGCTACGAACGGCCATTGAGCGGCACGCCGCCGCTACCCCGGACGGCGCGGGCCTCTTCGAGGTGGACGCTGGCAACCGGGTGATGCTCAACCTGGCACGACGGCGACTCAGGTTAATCCCCGAGGTAACGCTACGCGTCGCCGGGAAGCGTTTGCGCCCGGACCGGGTCGGCTTCTAGCAACGAGGTCAACCGGGCCACCCCCTGCCGGAGTGCGCGCTCGTCCACGCCCGCGTAGCCGAGGAGGAGGCCCGGCTGGGCCGTCGCGCCGAGGTAGCAGGGCGACAGCGGCGGGACGTGCAGCCCCGCCTCGGCTGCGCGCGCCGACAGGGCCAGATCGTCGGACTGCGGCGGGAGCCGGGCGCAGACGTGGAGCCCCGTATCGGACGGCCCGACCGTCACGAGCGCCCCGAGGCCATCGTGGACAGCGTCGAGGAGCGCAGCGCGGCGCTGGCGGTAGACCGCGCGCGTCCGGCGCAGGTGCGCGGCGAAGTGCCCACGCTCGACGAACGCTGCCGCCACAGCCTGCACGAGCGCCGACGGCTGGCCGCCGAAGGCCTCGACTGCCTGCTCGACCACGCCGACGAGCGCCTCGGGCAGCACGACGTAGCCGAGCCGCAGCCCTGGAAACAGCACCTTGTTGAACGTGCCGACGTAGATCACGCGTCCGGCGCGGTCGAAGCTCTGGAGCGGCGCGAGCGGGCGGCCGACGTGCCGAAACTCGCTGTCGTAGTCGTCCTCTACGATCCACGCGCCCGACGAGGCGGCCCAGGCGAGGAGCGCGGTCCGACGCTCCGCAGAGAGCGTCACGCCGGTGGGATACTGGTGCGAGGGCGTCACGTAGGCCAGCCGCGCACCCGGGGCCGTGTCGAGACCCGCCTGCACGTCGAGGCCGCTGTTGTCCACGGGTATGGGCACGAGCCGGGCCTCCGTGAAGGCGGCCCGCGCGCCGAGGTAGCCGGGGTCTTCGACCCAGACGGGGTCGCCAGGGTCGAGGAGGATGCGGGCGAGCAGCGCCAGCGCCTGCTGCGTGCTCGTCACGATGAGCAGCTGATCCGGCGTGCACTGGACACGGCGGGTGCGCGCCAGGTGGTCGGCCAGCGCCGTCCGTAGCCCGAAGTCGCCGAGGAGCGGCGGCGAGCGCTGGAGGTCCCGTCCGCGCGCATGCAGCACCTCGGTCACCAGGCGGTTCCACGCTGCCAGCGGGAACACCTCCTCGCTCGGGAGGCACGGCGCGAAGCCTATCGGGGTCCCCGGCGCGTCACGGTAGCGCACGAGCGCCCCGAGGCTTCGCCCCAGCGCTGAGAACGACGGCGCGGAGGACGGTTCCGGAGCGGAGCCCACCGCTGCGAGCGGTACCGGGCGCGTCGGCAGCAGGTCCACCACGAACGTCCCTGCGCCGCGCCGCCGCACCACGAAGCCCTCGGCGACAAGCTCGTCGTAGGCCAGCTCGACGGTCGTGCGCGAGACGCCGAGATCGCGGGCGAGCACGCGCGAGGCGGGCAGCCGCGTCCCCGCCCCGAGGTGCTCGCGCAGGATGAGCCCGCGCAGGTGGTCGCGCAGCCGATGGTAGAGCGGCGCCGTCGAAGCGCTGGGCTTCAGGCGGGCCGTGGTCAGATCGGCGACGAGGTCGATCAGCGGTGCCTCCGTACGGCGGTTCATCGCGCGAGCCAGGTGCTGAGTTTGATGAGGAAGACGTTCGTGCCCGGGTCCGTGAAGAGCGCCGAGAGGTCGCGCCCGCGAAGCCGCCCGTCCTGCACGAGGGTGTCCGAGCGCTGCTGCTGCCAGACGGCGAAGAGCGTCGAGCCAGGGCGGTACTCCCAGCGGAGGACGGCGTTGCCCTGGAGTGCCCGGAAGGTAAAGTCGCGGTCGGCGACCTCGAACGCCGCGCCGCCGTCGCCGGGGTCGATGGTGACCGAGCCGTCGGCGTTGTCGCGGACGGTGCCGAGGTCACGGCCATAGACGGGGAGGTCCATGATGCCGGGCTCGGTGAACGCGCGGAAGTCAGTGTAGCGCCCCGTCGAGACGAGCGGGCGGAGGTAGAGTTGCAGCGAGACGGTGGGCGAGAACGTCCAGTCGAGGCGAGACACCAGGGCGAGGTCGAGCCGGTCGATGCGCCCGAAGACGTAGCGCCGCCCGAAAGTCGCCACCGCCGCCGGGTCGTCGAAGGCGGTGACGTACTGGTAGGGCGAGACGGTGCGCGTCACGTCGGGGCCGAGCGAGAACACCATGCCCGGGGTGGGGCGCGCGTTCACGGTCACGCCGCCCCCGTAGAAGCCGCCGCCGATCTCGTCCCCGCCGCCATGGACATAGCCCGTCCCGCCGATAGCCTTCCGCTGGTCCGAGGTCACCGAGAAGCTGGCCTGCCCACCGATGGGGTCGGTCCAGAGCGGCCCGCCGCGCGTGATGCGGTCGTTGACAGTGCGCAGGTTGGCGAAGCCGCTGAGGCGCGCGCTCCACAGGGTGGCGAACTCCGCCGAGAGGTTCCAGCCCATGAACGAGTGCGTGCGGTCCCAGCCCATGCTGTAGCCAAGCGAGCCGAAGACGTTGGCCGTCCAGCGGCGTAGCCAGCCTTGAGCTTCCGGCTCGTCGTAGAAGACCGAGAGGCCGACGTAGTTCTGGTCGGCGCGCGTCTGGAAGCCAAGCGCGTTCGACTCGAAGCCCGGCGAGGTGTAGGCCGCGCTGAGCGAGCCGCGCCAGTGCGCCCCGCTCACCTTCGCGATGGCGACCTCGGCGGTCGTGCCCGCGAGCGTCGTCCGCGCCGAGTCCA
>JBCCRG010000293.1:0-5147 GCA_039208155.1 Bacteroidota bacterium
GGCCTCTGCCTTGGCCCGTCCGAAGCGCGGCTGCTTGAGATCCCCGCGAACTGGGGAGACCAACGTACGATCTCGCGTACCTGCGCCCCCACGTAGAGGGGCCAGACGTGCCCCGTGAAGAAGCCAACCATGAGAGCCGACCCACCACGACCGCTCATGCCCTCAGTCCCCACCGTTCCAGCGACCACGCTCGACGCGCTCGTAGACCTGCTCCGCGACCGGCGCATCGCCGTGCTCGTGGGCGCGGGGCTCTCGACGGACTCGGGCATCCCGGACTATCGAGGGCCGGGCACACGCCACCGGAAGCGGAGCCCCATCCAGTACGACGACTTCGTGCGGAGCGCCGCCGCCCGGCAGCGCTACTGGGCCCGCGCGAGCCGCGGGTGGCCGCGCGTCGCGCAGGCGCAGCCCAACGCCGGGCACCGCGCCCTCGCCCGCCTCGACGCCGCCGGGCGGCTCACCGGTACGATCACACAGAACGTGGACGGCCTCGACCGCGCCGCGCGGGTGCTCGAAGGCGGCATACACGACGACGACGCGTTCAACGGCACCGCGTCCCATGCCCCTGTCATCGACTTGCACGGGCGGCTGGCGGACGTGGTCTGCCTCGCTTGCGAGCGCCTCTACGGACGTACCGACGTACAGCAGTGGATCGCCGAACTCAACCCCGGCCACCTCGAACCGCTCGGCGCTGCCAACCGCGAGGGGGACCTCCTCGCGCCCGACGGGGACTTCGAACTCGACGAGGCGGCCGTTGCGCGCTTCGTCCCGCCGTCGTGCCCCGTGTGCGGCGGCGCGCTCAAGCCCGACGTGGTGTTCTTCGGCGAGAGCGTTCCGAAACCGCGCGTGGCCCGGGCGCGGGCCATCGTTGCGGAGGCAGACGCGCTCCTCGTGGTCGGGTCGAGCCTCGCGGTCTACAGTGGGTATCGCTTCGTGCGGCAGGCCGACAAGGCGAACATCCCCGCCGCCATCGTCACGCTGGGCGAGACGCGCGGGCATCGTCACGCCGCCGTGGCCGTGGACGCGCCGCTCGGCGAGGTGCTGCCTGCGCTGGCGGACCGGCTCCTGTGACCCTCGGTGCGGCGCTACACGTCCGTCTTTCATTGAACCGGGATCGACACCCGGCGTAGTTTGTGTGTTAGCGCTTACACGTCCTCTCACGCCTTTCCCAAGCAGACGGCCTATGCTGGCTGACTTCCTGCCCTTCTTCCTCATGATCGTGATGGCCCTCGGCCTCGCGGTTACGCTCCTCAAGTCGGCCGAGATCTTCGGCCCACGCCGCCCGCGTCGCGTCAAGGCCAGCCCCTACGAGTCGGGCATGGACCCCGTCGGCTCTGCGCGCGAACGCTACTCGGTGAAGTTCTACCTCGTCGCGATGATCTTCATCGTGTTCGACGTCGAGATCGTGTTCATGTACCCGTGGGCCGTCAGCTTCGTCGACTTCCTCGAAGCGGGCTATGGCCTGCAGTCGCTCGCGGTGATCGGCCTGTTCACGCTGATCCTGTTCGTGGGGCTGGTGTACGACATCAAGAAGGGCGGCCTCGACTTCGAGGGCTAGCGCGCTTCGAAACGTCTGGGGCGCGCACGCCCGAAAGCGGAGCGAAGCTTGCGGGCTTTCAGTTTCGGCTGAAACTTCCGCCGCAGGCGTCGATAGCAGCCTGTCCGACTTCCCATTTTTCCCTGCCCCGCAGCCATGTTTAGCCAAGAAGGCGGCTTCCTCACGACCTCGGTGGACTCCGTGGTCAACTGGGCGCGCTCCAACTCGCTGATGCCCATGCCGATGGGCCTCGCTTGCTGCGCCATCGAGATGATGGGCATGGCCGGCCCGAAGTACGACATCGGCCGCTTCGGCGCGGAGGCGATGCGCTTCAGCCCGCGCCAGGCCGACCTGATGATCGTCGCCGGGTGGTGCTCCTACAAGATGGCGCACGCCGTCCGCCGCATCTGGGACCAGATGCCCGACCCCAAATGGTGCATCGCCATGGGCGCGTGCGCTTCCACGGGCGGCATGCACCGCGTCTACGGCGTCGTGCAGGGCGTGGACAACTTCCTCCCCGTGGACGTCTACATCTCGGGCTGCCCGCCGCGCCCCGACGCCATCCTGCACGCGGTGATGGACATCCAGGAGAAGATCCGCAACGAGCACTCCGTCGCGAAGGACATCCGCGAGGCGGACATCGACTTCAGCGACCGCCGCCTCATCGAAGCCGCATGAACACCCCCTGATCTCGCTCCGCTCGATCTGTCCCCCTCGCGAGCGAGGGGGACAGCTTCGTGACCCTTCAGGGGGAACGAAGCAGGGGGTGCTGCCCCGCAACACCGCATGAACGACGACTCGCAAAACGCTGCGCCGCCGGACAAACCCGAGCCGACCGGGCTGAAGTACCACTTCACGCCGCGCCGCGCCCGGGCGCAGGAAGCGAAGAAGGCCAACCCGCACGCCAAGGCGACGACGCACAACCCGGCCGTGGTAGACGCCCTCCGGGCCGAGTTCGGCGAGCGCATCGGCGAGGTCGTCACGTACGCCAACGAGCAGACGGTCTTCGTGCAGCGCCGCGCCATCGCGGACGTGTGCGGCTACCTGAAGGACGCACACGGCTTCAACTTCCTCGTGATGATCGGCTGCATCGACCGCTTCACAGAGACGGAGCGCTTCGAGGTATTCTACAACCTCGTCGCCATCGATCCGCCGAAGCGGCTGCGCCTCAAGGTGCGCGTGGACGACGGCGAGACCGTGCCGACCGTCACGGGCGTCTATCCCAACGCCAACTGGCACGAGCGCGAGGGCTGGGACTTCATGGGCGTCCGCTTCGACGGGCACCCGGACCTCCGGCGCATGTTCATGCCCGAGGACTTCGAGTACCACCCCCACCGCAAGGAATTCCCGACGCTCGGCATCCCCGGCAGCCTCCCGCTCCCCAACCAGGAGACGGACGGCGAGCTCACGCTCGACCCCTTCGCCCGCGCCCACGGCAGTTTGCCGAGTGATTAGTGATTGGTTCTTGGTTGATGGTGTCCTCTTCCATCAACCATCCACCATCAACCAACAACCCCGATGGAAACCGCCACGGCCCCTGCTCTTGCCCGCCCGGCTGGCCTCGAGAACGAGGTCTTCACTTTCTGGCCGAAGCACAACCGCGCGCTCTACGACCGCCTGGAGACGAAGCACGCCTACGTCGAGCGCGACGCCGACCCGCTCGAAGCGTCGATGACGCTCAACATCGGGCCGCAGCACCCGGCCACGCACGGCGTCCTCCGCGTCGTGGCCAAGCTCGACGGCGAGACCATCGAGAGCGCGCTCCTCGACCTGGGCTACCTCCACCGCGGCATCGAGAAGCTCGCTGAGGTGAAGACCTTCCAGGAGTTCATGCCCTACACGGACCGCATGGACTACCTCAGCCCGTACTCCAACAACGTCGCGTGGTGCCTCGCCGTCGAGAAGCTCGCCAACGTAGAGGTGCCCGAGCGCGCGCAGTGGATCCGCACGATGCTCTGCGAGCTGGCGCGCGTCTCCAGCCACCTCCTCTGGATGGGGACGATGGTGATGGACGCGGGCGCGATGAGCGCCTTCCTCTGGACGTTCAAGTGGCGCGAGGAGATCTACACCATCTTCGACCACGTCGCAGGCGCGCGCTTCACGGTGAGCCACTGCCGCATCGGCGGCGTCACGACGGACCTCTCGCCGGACGCCATCGGCATGATCCGCACGTTCGTGGAGAACTTCGCGCCGGACATCGAGGAGTGGGACAAGCTCCTCGCAGGCAACCGCATCTGGGTGGAGCGCAACGCGGGCGTCGGCACCGTCACGAAGGAGGAGGCCATGGCGATCGGCCTCGCGGGCCCCAGCCTCCGCGCCTCGGGCGTACCCTACGACCTCCGCCGCTTCGAGCCCTACCTCAAGTACGAGGACCTCGACTTCACCATCCCGCTCCGTACCGAGGGCGACTGCCTCGCGCGCTACCTCATCCGCCTCGACGAGATGCGCGAGTCGGTGAAGATCCTCCGCCAGTGCCTCGACCGCCTCCCCGAGGGGCCCGTCCGCGTGGACAACGCGAAGCACGCCTACCCCTCCAAGGACGAGGTCTATTACTCGATGGAGGGCATGATCCACGACTTCATGATGACCGACGTGGGTGTCGCCCCGCCGAAGGGGGCCGAGGCTTACCACGCCATCGAGGCACCGAAGGGTGAACTCGGCTTCTTCCTCGCCTCCGACGGCACCGGCAGCCCCTACCGCGTCGAGATGACCTCCCCGAGCTTCGCCAACCTCCAGGCGCTCGAGTACATGCTCGAAGGCGTCATGGTCGCCGACACGGTCGTGATGATCGGCTCGGTCGACCCGGTGATGGGCGAAGCCGACAAATAGCTGTCGCAGGTCCTAGGTCGAAGGTCTTTCAGATCGACCTGGGACTTGTGACCTTCGACTCTAGACCATGTCTGAAAGACCGACCGACGTTTCGCCCAAGCCTGCCTACCTCCCGACGGAGGCACCCGAGCGGCATTTCTCCGACGAGGAGCTGCAGTTCTCGGCCGACGAGAAAAAGCAGATCGAGACCTACCTGAAGAGCTACCCGGAGCGCGACGCCGCCGTAATGCGCGTGCTCTGGCTGGCGCAGGACAAGTTCGGTTGGCTCCCGCCCGAGGTGATGAAGCTCGTCGCCACCTCCATCGGCATGCCGTACGCTAAGGTGGTCGGCGTGGCTACGTTCTACACGCAGTACTTCAAGAAGAAGCCCGGCCAGCACGTCCTCGAAGTGTGCACGTGCTTCTCGTGCCAGGTGATGGGGGGCTACGATATCCTGCACTACCTCGAAGAGAAGCTTGGCGTCAAGAAGGGCGAGGTGTCGGCCGATGGGCAGTGGCAAATCCGCGAAGCCGAGTGCCTCGGCGCCTGCGGCTCCGCGCCGATGATGCAGGTCACCAATGGGCAGTACGTCCACAACCTCACGCCCGCCAAGTGCGACGCCGTGATCGCGACGCTCAGGAACGGCGAGGCGTTGCCGTTCGAGTCGGTCACGCTGCCGCAGGACGAGGACGACCTCGGCGGCAACCGCCGCTCCGACGCGGAGGCCGTCGTGACCTACCAGACTGCACCCATCGCAGAGACCACGAAATGACCTAAAGCTCTCCCCCTGTCCAGGGGGAGA
>JBCCRG010000294.1:0-5142 GCA_039208155.1 Bacteroidota bacterium
CGGGCACCGCGCCGAGAGTACCGCCGCCGTGAGCATCGAGTCGCAGACGCCGTGGGCGAGCTTCGAGAGCGTCGTGGCCGTGGCGGGTGCGACGACGAAGAGGTCGGCCCAGAGCCCGAGGTGGACGTGCTTCGTCCACGAACCACCAGTGCCAGGGCCCTCGGGGAAGATCTCCACGAGCACCTCGCGCTCGGAGAGCGTGCCCAGCGTGAGCGGCGTGATGAACCGCGCTGCGTCGGGCGTCATCAGCACCTGCACCTCGGCCCCGGCCTTCTTGAAGGCGCGGACCAACTCCGCCGCCTTGTACGCCGCGATGCTGCCCGTGACGCCGAGCAGGAGGCGCTTGCCTGCTAGCTGTCGGCTGTCGGCTGCCGGCTGTGGGTTCATGCCATCCACCATCAACCGTTCACCCGTACCCTACTCGTCGATGTTGGGGTTGCGGAAGTAGATCTCGTCGCCGAGCATCTCGTCGGCGGAGAGGAGGCTGGCCTTCGCCTTCTTCTCATACTCGACCGAGATGCGCGCTTGGTCCTCATTGCTGCGGAGCTCGTCCACAGCGTCGAGGCTGAGGTCGTCGTAGTAGGCGAGCTTGGCGTCGAGCTCCTGCTTCACGCGAGCATCGATCTGGCGGGCGCGCTTGGCGAGGACGACTACGGACTCGTAGAGGTTGCCGGTCTTGTCGGCGAGCTTGGTCGTGTCGAGGGTTTTGAGCGACATGGGGTTCAGTCGGGATCGGGGAATGCAAAAGGCTTAGCCGCCGAGAAACGTGCCCACCAGGGCGAGGGTTTCCGAGACGGCGGTCTCAAGGTCGTCGTTGGTGACGACGTGGTCGAAGCGGTCGGCGTAGCCGAGTTCGAGTTCGGCGCGTTCGAGGCGGAGGCGCAGCGTCTCGGGCGTCTCGGTGGCGCGGTCGCTGAGACGCTCGGCGAGCACGTGCAGCGAGGGCGGACGGACGAAGAGCGTCAGCGCGTCGGCTGCGTAGCGTCGCTTCACGTTGAGCGCTCCCTTCACGTCGATGTCGAGCAGCACGCCCCCATCGGCAGCGCTGCGCTCGACTTCCGTGCGCAGCGTGCCGTAGAACCGCCCCGGATAGACCTCCTCGTGTTCGAGGAACGCGTCGGTGCGAAGGCGGGCGCGGAACTCAGATTCGGTCAGGAAAAAGTAGTGCACGCCGTCGATCTCGCCGGGGCGCGGGGGGCGCGTGGTGGCCGAGACGGAGAACGAGAGCCGCGGGAAGGCCGCAAGCACGCGCCGGGCGATGGTGGTCTTGCCCGCGCCGCTCGGGGCCGTGAGAACGATCAGCTTCATGCGCTGGGGCACCAGAGTGGATGAGCGGTGCAGTCTACACGTGGCACGAGGATAGCGACCAACGCGTTCTGGCGCTACACGACGTTTTGCACCTGCTCGCGAATCTTCTCCAGTTCCTCCTTCATGGTCACGGCGCGCGCCGCCATCTCGGCGTCGTTGGCCTTGGAGGCGATGGTGTTGATCTCGCGGTTGAACTCCTGCGCTAGGAAGTTGAGCCGCCGCCCGACGGGCTCGTCCGCCGCAAGCGCCGCGCGGAAGCCATCGAGGTGGGCGCGGAGGCGGACGCACTCCTCGGTCACGTCCATCTTGTCAGCGAGGACGGCGATCTCGGTCTCGAGCCGGTCCGGATTGAGCCGGTCGTCGGCGAGCAACGCAGCGAGCCGTTCGCGCAGCGCGGCCTGGTGCTCGGTCACCCGCTGCGGCGCGCGGACCTCGACGGCCGCGAGTTCGGCCTCGATCACGTCGGCGCGGGCGGCGAGGTCCACGCGAAGCGCCTCCCCCTCGCGGCGGCGCATCGCTTCGAGTGCGGCCGCTGCGTCGTCGACGGCCTGCTGGGTCGCAGCCCAGGCGGCTTCGTCGGCCTCGTCGCTCTCGTCGGGCACGAACACGTCGTTGAAGCGCAGCAGGTGGTCAAGTGTGATCGGCGCACTACCGTCTTCGGGGAGATCGGCGGCGCGGTGGAGGCTGCGGAGCAGCGTGGCGTAGCCCTGGGCGGCCGCGGCGTTGACCTTCAGCGGAGCCTCGGCGGTGGCTTGCTGGAGCGTGATCGAGACGGTGACCTTGCCGCGCTGGAGGCGGTCGCGGAGGCCGTTGCGGATCTGGTCCTCGTAGGCCCCGAGCGCGCGCGGGCCGCGCACGGTCACCTCGCAGAAGCGCCCGTTCACCGAGCGCAGTTCGACGGTCACCTCGGTGGACTCGACGCGTGCGGTGCCGCGTCCGAAGCCAGTCATGCTCTCCAGCATCGCGCGTTGAAGACGGGGAGTGGGGGTGGAAAAGAGGCGCTACGAAAAAAGCTGGCACCGGACGGTACCAGCCTCTGGACGTTTCGAAGGGAAAGCGTTACGTTCGCGCGTGAAGGCGCGGCGAAGCGCACAGCACGCCAGGTCGGAGCGGAGAGAGAGGGATTCGAACCCTCGGTACCGGGATAACCGGCACACTCGCTTTCCAGGCGAGCCCCTTCAACCACTCGGGCACCTCTCCGGCAGCGGGAATCCGAAATATGAGCGCGCTCCGTGACGATTCCTAGTGCAGATCCTACAAAATCCACCCCCTCATGCGCGCCTTTTCCCTGACCATCCTACTTGCAGCCTTGTCAGGCTGTGCAACGCTGCTCCCGACGCCGCAACCCCCAGTCACACAGACCGTGGACGCAGGCCCTGACGTGTTCGACTGTGCGCTCTCTACCCTGACCGAGCTGGGCTACACGGTTGCTGATGCTGAGCGAGACGTATTCGTGCGTGCTGAACGCCGGACGCACGAGCGGGAACGTTTTCTGATCCTCGTCGGAGACGTGCGGGCGACCCACATCCTCACGGTTACAGACGTGGACGGTCTTCTGCGCGTCACCGCCGACCTGGAGCGCATCAGATCTGGAGACGATCACACGGTCTACAGCGAACCGTACGGGCCCGACGCCGAAACCCTGCGCGATGCTGACGCCGTGCTCGCAGCCTGTGCGGCACCAAGTGTAACCTTGTCAGATGCCTAGGCGGTCACGCGGTCGAACTCCATCAATGTCCGAGTGCTGATCCTACAAAATCCACCTGCTTCGCATCCACCCTTACGTCCCATGTTTGCTTCTGTGACTCGATACATCGTCTTGATGCTGGCCCTGCTCGTGGCTCCGGGCCTCCTCGCGCAGGAACGTATAGTCTCGGTGGGGTTTGGCCAGGCGTTTCTCCCGACGGGCGACCTGGTAGCGGTGACCATGAGTCTCGCGGCCGACCACCCCGTCCGGCACGGGCTCAGCGTCGGCGTACGCGCGGAGGGGCTCTACACCGCCGACCTGTCCGAGGTCGCGCTCTTCGAGACAGGTGACTACCACGCACGGCGGCACCTCGGGCTGAGCGTCGTCGCCAAGCAGCGCCTCGTGCGCTTCGAGCGCGGCGGGCTGACGCACCACCTAGGCATCCACGCTGGCGGCGCGTTCCGCTACCACGACGACGAGGCCTTCGAGTCCTTGGTGAACGTCACCACGGAGGAAGATGCTGCGTTCTACCTAGACGACCTCGCCCGCTTCTGGCCCGGTCGCGCTGTGCGCGTCCGCGAGGTATACGACGCCGACCTGGACCAGACGGTCACGACATTCGCTGCGACGGGGGAATCACGAGGTATCCGGCTCGGCGCGCTCGTTGGGATCCACTATGCCGTCGAGTACGGACGCCTGCGCTTCGGGCTGACTGCTGAGGTGCAGCAGTTCGAGCACGACAGCGCGTTCTCCGACCTCGACGCGCTGCTGCTGCGCCCGACGGTCGGCTACACGTTCTGATCGCTGCGCTGGCCCTAGACCGTCATGATGTCGGTCTCCTTCTTGTCCACCATCGCGTCGATCTTGCCGGTGTACTGGTCGGTGGCCTTCTGGAGCCGGTCCTCGGCCTCGTAGCGCATGTCCTCGGAGAGGCTCTCGGCCTTGAACGTCTTGCCGATCTGGTCCTTGGCGCTGCGCCGGACATTGCGCACGGCGATCTTCGCCTCCTCGGCCTTCGCGCGGGCCTGCTTGGTGAGGTCGCGGCGGCGCTCCTCCGTAAGCGGCGGGACCGCGATCCGGATCAGCACGCCGTCGTTTGTCGGGTTGAGCCCGAGGTTGGCCTGCATGATCCCGCGCTCGATAGCCCCGAGCATCGACTTGTCCCACGGCTGGATCACGATCAAGTCCGACTGCGGCGCATTCACCGTGGCGACCTGGTTGAGCGGCATCTGCGAGCCGTAGGCGTCCACGCGGACGTCCTCCACCATTGCCGGGTTGGCGCGGCCGGCGCGGATGTGCCCCAGTTCGTGCGCGAGGTGCTCCAGCGACTTCTGCATGCCCTCGCGGGCCTCTTCAAGGATCAGTTGGAAGTGTTCGTCGATCATGACTAGGGGGAGGCGTGGGGAGGTGTGAACGTAGGAATGTCTGAAAGTATGAACGTGCTCCTCAGCGTGACGGTCTGTGTGAGCACATACGGCATCACGGAGTCACGGCTACACGGCCGCACTCGCAAACGTCGGCGCGTCGGCACCCCAGTGGACGAGCGTGCCGACGGGCTCGCCCTGGAGCGTGCGGAGCAGGTTGCCGGGCTTGGTGCCGTCGAAGACCATGAGGGGGAGGCTCGACTCCTTCGCCATCGTGATCGCGGTCATGTCCATCACGCGGAGGTTGCGGCGGAGCACCTCGTCGCCGCCGATGGAGGTGAAGCGGCGCGCGTCGGCGTCCTTCTCGGGATCGGCCGTGTAGACGCCGTCCACCTTCGTGGCTTTCAGGATCACCTCGGCGTCGACCTCGGCGGCGCGGAGGCTCGCGGCGGTGTCCGTCGAGAAGTAGGGGTGGCCCGTGCCGGCACCGAAGAGAACCACGCGGCCCTTCTCGAGGTGGCGCACGGCACGGCGACGGATGAACGGCTCCGCGATGGTGTCCATCTCGATGGCCGACATGAGGCGGGTGTCGAGGTGCTGCTGCTCCAGCGCGTCCTGCAGCGCCATCGCGTTGATCATCGTAGCGAGCATGCCCATGTAGTCGGCATGGGCGCGGCTCGCCATCTGCCGCCCGGCGGGCGAGACGCCCCGGAAGATGTTGCCGCCGCCGATCACGATGGCGATCTCGGCCCCAGCCTCGACGGCCTGCTTCACCTCGGCGGC
>JBCCRG010000295.1:0-5139 GCA_039208155.1 Bacteroidota bacterium
CGCGATGACCGTCTACGGCGACCTCGACGTGACCATCATCGACGAGCGCCCGGCGGGCCGCAAGCCGATCCAGACGCAGCTCTACACCGAGAAGCGCCGCGAGGACGCCTACGCGTTCATCAAGACCCAACTGCGCGAGGGGCGGCAGGCCTACGTCGTCTACCCGCTCGTGGAGGAGTCGGAGGCGGAGATGCTCGCCGAGATCAAAGACGCCGAGAACGGAGCCGCCGAGCTCGCGGAGCGCTTCCGCCCCTACCGCGTCGAGCTGGTCCACGGGCGGATGCTGCCCTACGAGAAGGACGAGGCGATGCAGCGCTTCAAGAACCGCGAGGCCGACCTCCTCGTCGCGACGACGGTGATCGAGGTCGGCGTGGACGTGCCCAACGCGACGATCATGGTGATCGAGCACGCCGAGCGCTTCGGGCTGGCGCAGCTCCACCAGCTACGCGGGCGCGTCGGGCGCGGGGCCGACCAGTCGTACTGCTTCCTGATGGCGTCCTACAAGCGCTCCGCCGAGGCCGAGGAGCGCCTCCAGGCGATGGTGGACACCGACGACGGCTTCAAGATCTCCGAGATCGACCTCAAGCTGCGCGGCGCGGGCGACTTCTTCGGCACGCGCCAGAGCGGCCTGCCCGACCTCAAGATCGCGGACATCGTGCAGGACCAGGACATCCTGCAGGCCGCCCGCGCCGCCGCATTTGCATTAGTAGAGCGAGACCCAAAGCTGGAACAACCCGGGCACGCCGCGCTGCGCGCCCACTTCGCCAAGAGCGCTCCGAAGAGCCTTGGCTTTGCGCGGGTTGGGTGAGTTCAGGAGGCACCCCGTTCACGCAGGAGTCGTTCAAGGTTTTCTCGAATACCTCGTGTGTTAGGATGGTTGGGACCGAGTACACGCTCGCAGCCGTCTAAAGCGCGACGAAGCAGCGGCTCCGCAGCAGCGTAGTTCCTTCGTTCCCAAAAGAGGTAACCGAGGTTGTTGACCGAGCCAAGCGTATCGGGGTGGTCAGGACCGAGCGTTCGCATGTACCCATCGATAACGCGGCGGTAGAGCGGCTCCGCAGCATCGTAGTTTCCACGCGCGACTAGGACGGCTGCGAGGTCGTTGACCGAGCCAAGCGTATCGGGGTGGTCAGGACCGAGCGTTCGCATGTACCCATCGATAACGCGGCGGTAGAGCAACTCTGCAGCCTCGTAGTCCCCGCGTAAATCTAGAAGGGCCGCGAGATTCGTGATCGGCCCGAGCACATTCGGGTGGTGAGAACCGAATGTGCGCTCATTGCCTTCGATAGCACGACGAAAAAGCGACTCCGCAGTACCGTAGTCCCCGCGTAACCTGCAGAGAAAGCCAAGGTTGTTGACAGAGACAAGCGTGTCGGGATGGTCAGGACCGAGCACGCGCTCTCGCCCCCGAAGAGCACGACGATAAAGAGATTCCGCAGCATTGTAATCGCCTCTCAGGTCCAGCAGAACTGCAAGCTTGTTGACTGAAAAGAGGGTATCAGGGTGGTTCGGGCCGAGCAAGTTCTCTGCAAGTGCAGGCAAGGCTTCTCGTAGTGGCTGGAGCGCTGACCACCTTGCTGCGCTAAAGAGCGGCTTGTCAGCACTCCAATACCAATCGAGGAGTGCCTCTGGCTCCAACAAAACTCGCTGATGCTCAAAGGCTTCGCGGAGCGCGCGTTCGTCTTCTTCGGTTACAGCACGTATGTCGATAGCGTCGAGAATGGCAGCGCCCTGCGCCAGAAGGTGCTCGTGGACGCGGCGGCGCTCATCGGGGTCGTCGGCGTGCTCCAGCGCCTTGCGCACGAGGTCATGCAACGCGTAGCGGTCTGGCTCCGGCTTTTCCACGAACGAGAACGCCCGCAGCCGCTTCAGCCCGTCGACAGTGGCGGGGTAGCCCGTGCCGAAGGTCTGCATCAGGTCGCGGTAGCGCGTGAGGTCGAACGTCGAGCAGACGGACAGCTTGTAAAGCGCGGCCTCCTGCTCGTCGGTGAGGTAATGGAGGAAGCGCCGCAGCAGTTGGTCGAGGTTGGCGTCGAACTCATCGGGGCGCGGCGGGCGGTCCTCGGCGCGGCGGATGGCCTCGTAGGTGTCCACGGCTAGGTCGAGATAGAGCGGTACTCCCTCGCTCTGCGCGATGATGGTGGCGCGCACATCCGGCTCCACCACACCCGAGGTGCGGAGAAAGTACTCGGCGTCCTCTGGCGCGAGGCTGCCCACGAGGTGCTGCTCGATCATCGCGCCCCATGAGGTGTCGCGGTCGAGCCAGCGCAGCTTCTGCCGTCCCGCGATGGTCACGAGAACGCCGTCGAGGTGGCCTGCCCACTCGCGTACCCAGTCATCGGGCGCGGCCCCGCGTACACCGCCGCCGTCGCTCGCGCCGAGCGCCTCCAGCGTGTCGAGAAAGAGCACCGCGCGGCGGCCCGGCTCCTCGGCCAGCCACGCCTTCACGTCGGCGGCCCAGAAGACGTAGAGCCAGTCCACCACCTTGTCCGCATCGTCCAGCGCGGCGATGCGGCGCAGTTCCTCCTGCCCGCGCTTGTGCCAGTAGGTCTGGAATGCCTTCCGCGTCTTGCCGAGCGCGCGCGGGATCTTTGAGATCAGCCCAAGACCCGGAATGTCGCGGGCGGCATCCACGAGGTCGGCCAGCATCTCGCCCTCCTCTAGAAACCGCAGCTCCGACTTCGAGAGCGGGAGGTGCGGGTAGGCGAGGCTCCAATAGTGCGCGAACGCAATGTCGAACGAGAGGAACGGGACACCCTGCCGGTGGAGATCGGAGCGCGCGCGGACGAGCGCCGTCGTCGGGAGTCGGCTCTCGGGGTCGGTGAAGTCCACGCGGGCGTGCACCGCCGAGGGGCGGTCGGCTGGCCGCTCCTCGCGTAGGCGGCGGCGCAGCTCCCGGATCAGCGCGCTCTTGCCGATGCCACCGACGCCGTAGAACATGAGCACGCTGTGCCGGTCGGGCGTGACGGAGTCGAGCGCGGCGTCGAAGACCGCTTTGAACTCCTCGCGGTCGGTGAACTGCCGCGCGGCCGGTTCGGGATCGGTGAGGCTGACGGTAGTCTGAGGCATAGCGCAGCGGGTGAGGGTGGCGCAGACAAGTGGTGGCCTCATAGGTAGACGTTAGCCTTCGGAAAGGTCCGGGCATGCAGTTACCCTCGTGTCATCCTGAGCGGAGGTCCGTAGGACCGTAGTCGAAGGATCTCTGTCCACCTCGGCGCTTCGACCGAAGCTTGGAAGCTGGCACGTAGATCCCCCGCCTGCGCGGGGGCAAGCTCTTCGACTCGCTACGCTCGCTCAGGATGACAGCAAGGGAGATGGGGACTGTCAGCCCCAGCCAGCGAGGAGCACGTAGGCGGCCAGGCTCACCCACGTCCCGACGATCAGCCAGAAGACGACGGGGTTGCGCCGCCGCTCGACGACCTCGATGAAGTGCGTTGCGCCGAGGCGTACGTCGGCGAGGGCCCAGAGCAGGAAGAGCACGCCCCAGACCCAGTCGAGGCCGAAGAGCACCGCGACGGCAACGAGGACCAAGCCCAGCAGGGCCTTCCACTTCACACCGCTGCTCGTCGTCGTACCGACACCTGTGGCATTTGCTTGCGTGCCCGCGCGCCCGATCACGTAGAATGCCGCTTCCTGCGAGTCGTAGGCGAGGCGTGCTTCCCGTTCGCCCACCCGCTCAGACGCGACGACCTGCCCACCGGCGCGCTCGATCCGCTTGGCGACCTGATCGAGGTCGTCCACGGCGAAGTAGACGCCCCAGTATTCCTTGTCGCCCTTGACCTCGTTGGGCGTCACTCGCACGCCCGCGATCGCTGCGCCGTTTGCCGCGATCCACTCGTGGCGATCCGGCGTGGCCGTGGCTTGGAGCGACCAGCCGAAGACGGGGCCGTAGAACGCCTGCACGCGCTGCAGGCTCGACACGTGGAGTTCGTGCCAGACCGGGAGCCCGTGGCGCTGCTGCTGGCTCGCAGCGAGTTGGTCGCCTTCGTAGCAGGTGAACCCGGCCCCGGCGGGGTCGCGGATGAGCGCGACGCGCCCGCCGCCCGGTGCCTCCTGCGGCCGTACCTCGATGCGTCCTCCGTGCGCCTCGGCGGCCTGCACGGTCGCCTCAATGTCGGCAACGCGGACATACGACATCCAGAACGACGGCATACCGATTTGCCGGAACCGTTCGGGCATCGGGTAGAGCCCAGCGGCTGGCTCCCGCCCCGCGTGACCGACTACGTAGTTGTCGGTGAGGGAAACGTAGTTCCACCCGAGGCTTACCGTATAGAAACGGCGCGCTTCGGCGAGGTCAAACGTGGAGAGATCGGTCCAGACAAACACAGACCACGTACGGCGAGGACGGGAGGAGAAGAAAGAAACGGGTCGCCTACGGTTCGAGGGGATCGTCAGTCAGGGGCAACCGCCTTCAGCGTGCGGCGCAGTTGCGCGCGGTGGTGGTCGTGGTGCCAGCCGATGAACGCCACCGCGTCAAGGAGCGACATCCGGCCGCCCAGCGGATGCTTGAACGCCGCCGCCTGCAGCCGCTCGTCGGGCACCGCCTCAAGCGTGGCGCGGAGGTCGGTGCGGGCGGCGTCCCACTGCTGGGCGAGTGTCTCGAAGTCTGGCGTGTCGCTCGGGACGATGGCCTGCACCTGAGCCGGGACACGTACGCGCGTCGGCAGGGCAAAGAAGACGCGCATGCCGAGCACTTTCAGCCACGAGCGTGGGGCTGGCGGGCGTAGCGGCTTGTCGAGGTAGTAGCGGATTGAGCGGGCCATGCCGCTGTCCACGAGGACGAGGTGGTGCATCAATTCGTTGAGCGACCAGGCACCGGGCGAGGGCTCGCGCTGACGGACCTCTGGCGTGAGAGAGCCGAGCGTGTCGAGAAAGATGGTGCGGCGGCGTTCGAGCGCGTCGAAGCGCCGCTGGAGAGGCGGGAGCATGGCGGTGGGTCGGGGGCGGTACGTCGTTTGCACAAAGCGGGACAGAGCCTACAGCGACGTCGAGGGCTTTTCGATCCCACCTGTTCCCGTTTCCGATGGGCCAACAACAACTTCTGCTTCTGACGCTCACGCTCGTCCTCGTAGGCCTCGCGGTGGTCTCCGGCATCCAAACCTACCAGGACAGCCGACGCAAAGCGAAGTACGACGATGC
>JBCCRG010000296.1:0-5134 GCA_039208155.1 Bacteroidota bacterium
CGGAAGTCGAGGTCGAGGACGACGTAGCCGCGCTGCGCGAGGAGGTGGTGGAACATGTACTCGCGGAAGTAGCTGCTCCACCAGCGGTGCACGTTCTGGAGATAGCCCGCGCCGTGGACGAAGAGCACCGCCGCGCCGTTGGGCTCCGCGCCGAACTCCTCGGGGCGGTAGATCCGCGCGGGGACGAGCGCGCCGTCGGACGCGGGGATCTCGATGATCTCGGGCGCGCGCCAGCCGTGACTGAGCCAGTCCTCCGTCGGCGAGTCGGTGACGCGCACCGGCGCGCGGGCACCATCTCGGGTGAGTTCCTGGATGTAGACCTCGGGGGGGTAGTTGGCCGCGGAGTAGAGCAGCGCGAGCGTCTGGCCGTCGGGGCTGAGCGCGAAGTCGTTGCGTCCCTGGAGGCTCGTGAGCTTCGTCCGCACGCCGCCATCAACGCCCATCCGGTAGACGTGCCGCTCGTGCGGTGACACCTCGCTCGACTGGAAGACCCACGTCCGCCCGTCACGCGTGAGCTGCGGGTCGAAGACCTCGAAGTCGCCGCGGGTACGCTGCGTCAGGGTGCCTGTGGTCACGTCCACGTCGTAGAGGTGGCTGAAGCCGGTCGCCTCGCTCTGGAACCAGAAGCGGGCGTAGGTGCCATCCCGCTCTGGAATCCAGCCGACGCTGTTCTCGAAGCCGAACCACGGGATGCCCGGCCCGGCGATCCACGCCTCGTCGCGCTGCCGGTCGAGGAGGGTCAGGCTGCCCGTCTCGGCATCGAGGCGCGCGATCCAGCGGTCTTTGTTGTCGTCCGCGCGGGCGATCACGACGGCGTGCGCCCCGTCCGGGCTCCAGAACGGGCCGTAGGGAATGAGCACGCGTGACGAGTCGGTCTCCTGTCCTTGTTCGCGTTCGTAGTCCGCCGCGTCGAACGCGCCAGGCAGCATGGTCAGATCGACGGCGTAGGTCGTGTCGCGCGTAAGGTCCTGGATGTGGAGCATCGGCTTCGCGCCGGGGCGGCCCACCTTCGGGCGGGCGCTGATCTCCTCGGCGTAGCCGGAGACCGTGACGTAGTCGGTCATGCTCGTGCGCGTCGGCTCGACGGGGTCGGCGAGGACGAACGTGGCGTAGCGCCCGCCGGGGCTGAGCTGGAGCTGGCTGACGCGCTTGCTGCCGTGGTAGTAGGGCGTCGGCAGCCCACGCGCGGCGGCGTCGCGGTCGGAGGCGGCTTCGGCGAGCGTGTCGCGCCGGTCCTGCTCGCGGAGCACGTCGAAGAGGCGCGTCTGCTGCGCGGCGAGGTAGGCGTCCTGGTCGCTCGGCTCGTCCTCGCTGGGCGCGCTGCCGCTACGGAGGTCGGTGAGCTGCGTGAGCGCGCCGGTCGCCCGGTTCATCCGAAAGACGTTGCCGTCGCGCTCGAAGACGATGCCAGTCCCGTCGGGCGTGAAGCGCGGGTCGGACTCGCGGCCGGGCGTCGCCGTCAGCCGGGTGAGTTGGTTGCGGTCGCCCCCGTCCATCGGCAGCGCATAGCGATAGAGGTCGCCGTCGCGGGCGAAGACGCGGTGGGCGAAGTCAGGGCTGTAGGCGAGGCGGTCGGCGTGCCAGCCGTCGAAGCGGGGGGCCAGCGCGCGGCGCTCCTCCGGCGTGACCTGCTCCGGGGCCCCGCCGTCGAAGCGGAAGAGCGAGTCGCTCTCGAACACGCCCTGCGGGTTCCAGGCGAAGTAGACGGCGTCGCTCTGGTCGGTCCAGAAGACGCTGGTCGGCCACGCGCCGATCCAGGTTGCCGGGTGCTGCATGATCTCGGCGACCGTCAGCGGCGGAGTCGTGACCGCGTCGGCGGTGGCCGTCGCGGGTTGCGCGGCGAGGGCGGGGGCGAGCAGGACGCTCGCGAGCGCGAGCACAGAAGCGAAGCGGGACACGGGAGTCGGGAGGCAGGCGAGCGGGAGCGCGCCAACTTACGCCGCCGCCTCGTGCCCCGACCGGTCCTTCCCTGCGCAGTCATACCAAATCCGGGAGCAGACGTGCGACTGATCCAGAGCACCGAGGCCGGATTTGGGCTGTCGGCTGTCAGCTATCGGCTTTCAGTTTCCCAGGTCGCAACTCATCAAACGGACTTGGTATCACATCCTCTGTTCGATCGCATCGTCTGCGCGATCGGATCCGGAGCGAGCGCGCTGGCTGGACGCACGTGCCGTCCGGACGGGCTCAGCGTGCCAGCACCGTCCCGACGGTGAGCAGCACCTCGGTGTCGTCGAGCGGCTTCGTCAGCACCGCATCGAAGCCCGTGGGGGCGGTGCCTGGCTCGGCCAGCGCGATGGTGAATGCCTCCATCGTGCCCGCGCAGGCGTGCAGCCGCGCCAGCATCGAGGCGGCACTGTCGGGGCCGTCGAGCGTCGGGTCGAGGAGGAGCACGTCGAACGGGCGCTCCTCGGCAACGGCGAGGGTGTCGGCAAACGTCGTGGCGGTGTGCACCTCGCAGATGCCCATGAGGTACGCCCCGACGAGCGAGCACACCGTGGCCTCGGCATCCGCCACGAGCACGCTCGTCGGCTGTGCCAGCGGGCCAGGCGTGGGTGGCACGCTGGAGCGGGCCGGGCTGGCCTGCGACGGCTTCGGCTCGACCGCCGCTGCCCTATCGGCCGCCGCCGTTCTGCGGCGCACTGGCGGCCGGACGTCCGTCACGAGCGTCTCCACAGGCAGCGTGTCGCCCACTACCTCGTCCTCTGCGTGCTCCCCGAGGGTGTGCCCCCCAAGGCTGTGAGCAATCGCGTCGTCGTGGTGGCTAGCCTCCCCGGGCGTGGGGCTGGCCTCTTCCAAGAAGAACACATCGGCGTGGTGGGGCATCGCGTCCGGCACCTCCGCGGACGCGTCCCAGGTGCATGGCAACGTCACCGTGAAGGCACTGCCGTGGCCGTGCGTGCTCTCGACCTCGATGATGCCTCCGACCAGCTGCGTGAGTCGGTGCGCGATCGTCAGCCCGATGCCGATGCCGTCGTGGCTGCGCGTCCACCCGTCCGACTCCTGCTCGAAGGCATCGAAGACATGCGGGATGAAGTCGGGCGCGATGCCGGAGCCCGTGTCCCGGACCTGGAGCACGAGTTCGTCGTCGCTGGCCGCGAGGTGAACGACGACCTCGCCCTCCTCGGTGAACTTGATCGCGTTCGTGACGAGGTGCGTGGCGATGCGATGCAGCACCGACTCCGCGCCGTTACACACGGCCAGCGCATCATCGGCGTCGAGGCGGAGGTCGATGTCGCGCTCGTCGGCGTAGCCACGCAGGTCGGTCACGACCGCTTCGAGGGTGTGGACAGGCACGAAGGGCTCAGTCGTCGTCGGCATCTCCCCCGCTTCGATGCGTGCGAGGTCGAGGACGGAGTCGAGCGTGGTCTTGAGACGGAGCGAGCTCTGGTGGATGAGCCGGAGCGGGTCCTGCAGCTCGGGCGGCGCGTCGTGGAAGAGCCAGTCGGCGCAGCCGAGGAGGCCGGTGAGCGGTGTGCGGAGTTCGTGGTTGATGTTGGCGAGGAAGGCACGGATGAGGCGAGCGGCGGCCTCAGCCTCGTCGCGGGCCTGGCGGAGGGCGGCCTCGTCCTGCTCGCGCTGCGTCACGTCGAGCGACACGCCGAGGAGCCCGACGACCGCGCCGTCCTCGACGAGCGGGCGCGTCTGGTTGTCGTAGACCATGTCGCCGACCTGGGAGCGCCACTGCTCCGCAGCGCCGTCTAGCCCGCGCTGCAGCGCCGCGACGATGTTGGGGTCGTCAGCGTACATCTCGAAGAGGGACTCGCCCACGAGCTGTCCGGGCTTCAGCCCCATCGCCTGGAGACCCAGGCCATCGCTCAGCGTGACGATGCCCTCCGTGTCGATGGCCCAGAGCACGATCGGTGTGTGGCCGACGACCTCGCGGAGGTGGCGCTCGCTCTCGGCCAACGCTGCACCCATGGCCTCGCGCTCGGACACATCGCGAATCATCGCGAGGAAGCCGTCGGCCCCGTCGCGGATCTTGACGCCGACCGTTTCGCTGGTGAACAGGTCGCCGTCGCGCCGGCGGTAGGCGACCTCGTAGGCCTGGGGCTGTTCCGCCGCGTCGGGGTGGTAACGGACGCGGCCCTGCTCCTCGTAGTCCTCGGGGTGCGCGTAGAGCATCTGCGTGGTCTGCCCGATGACCTCGTCCGGCGCATACCCAAACAGCCGCTCGAAGGCCGGGTTGACGCCCACGATGGTGCGGTCCGGCGCGGCCAGCACGAGCGCGTCCGGCGTGGCCTCGGCGATGCGGCGGAAGCGTGCCTCGGTGCGGTAGCGGGCGGCCTCGCTCTGGTAGCGGCGCAGCGGCTCGGCGAGCATCGCCGCGAGGTCGGCGAGAAACGCGATCTGGTCGGGATGCAGCACGCGCGCCCGGGTATCCCAGAGGCACAGCGCTGCGGCGGGCGCGGCCGTCGCCGGATCGTCCGTTGCGGCGTCGCCTGCATTCTGGAAGCCTGCGAAGAACCGGGCGCTTGGCGGCGTGAGCTCAGTCCAACGGTCGTGCGCGTAGAGGTCGCCGTGGATCTCAACCCGGTCGGCGAGGTGGCCGTCGCGGTAGAGCGTGGCGGCGTCCGGGATGGCCTCTTCGGCGGTGCCCTCGCTGAGTGCGCCCACGGTCAGGTCCCAGATGCCTAGCGCGGGGTCGAGGAAAACGACCTGGACGCAGGGCACGTGAGCGTAGCGGGCGGCGAGATGCGCGACCCGCTGGAGTCCCTGGCGGGCGGCGTCGCGGGCCGCGTGGAGCGTCGTCCGCTCGGAGGGCACCAGCGCGGCAGAGAGGGGCGCGGCGGCAGCAGGGGACGCAGACGCGTCAGAAACGAGCGGCGACGTGGTGCGCATGGAAAAACTGCCCCGCCAAGGCGTCGAAAGTGAACGAGGTGCGCGGACCGGCCTCAACGGCAGAGCCAATCCCAGGGGCGTCCTCGTGCTTCCGCAGAGCCGGACGCCCGTGCGTCACCGACTCAGCAACAAGCGTACCACCGCGGACCGATCCCCCTCCGCTTCCTAACCTGCGTCCGCCTCCTCCGCTCCCGGCTCCCCTCCGATGCGCAGTTCGTCGGGCACATCGTTGCGCTGCACCTCGGGGTTGACCAACCCGCCTGTGAGCGGGAGCACCAGCGCCGTGAAGAACGGC
>JBCCRG010000297.1:0-5124 GCA_039208155.1 Bacteroidota bacterium
GCATACTGCCAGTCCGAACGTAAGCGAGGCCGACCCCCTGAATGGGAGTCGGCCTCGCTTACGTTTTGCGGAGCCCTGTAAACGGCGCTGCTACTTGATGCCTGCGCTCATCTCCAGCATGCGCTCGATGGGCGCGAGGGCCCGGAGGCGGATGTCCTCCGCCATCGTGATCTCGGGGGCCTCGTGCTTGAGGCAGAGGTAGAGCTTCTCCAGCGTGTTCAGCTTCATGTGCGGGCAGTCGTTGCACGCGCAGCCGTTGTCGGGCGGAGCCGGGATGAAGGTCTTGTCCGGGTTGTCCTTCTGCATCTGGTGCAGGATGCCCGTCTCCGTGGCCACGATGAACGTGTCGGCGGTGCTCTCCGTCGCGAAGCGCAGGATGGACGAGGTGGAGCCGATGTGGTCGGCGTGGCGCAGGACGGCCTCCTCGCACTCGGGGTGGGCCAGCACTAAGGCGCTCGGATGGCGCACCTTCAGGCGCACGAGCTCCTGCTCGCTGAAGACCTCGTGGACCATGCACGACCCGTCCCAGAGCACCATGTCGCGGCCCGTCTCCTTGATGAGCCAGCGCCCGAGGTTGCGGTCCGGCGCGAAGATGATCGGCTGGTCCTTCGGGATCTGCCGGACGATGTGCTCGGCGTTGGACGACGTGCAGATGATGTCCGTCTGCGCCTTGATGGCCGCCGTGCAGTTGATGTAGGAGATGACGAGGTGGTCCGGGTGCTGCGCACGGAAGGCCGCGAACTCGTCGGGCGGGCAGGAGTCGGCGAGCGAGCAGCCTGCGTTGAGGTCCGGGAGAAGGACCTTCTTCTTCGGGTTGAGGATCTTGGCCGTCTCAGCCATGAAGTGGACCCCCGCGAAGACGATGATGTCGGCGTCGGTCTGCTCCGCCTCACGGGCGAGGCCGAGGGAGTCGCCGATGTAGTCCGCAATGTCCTGGATGTCGCCCTCCTGGTAGTAGTGGGCGAGCAGGACCGCGTTCTTGACACGTTTGAGCCGTTCGATCTCCTCGAACAGGTCGAGCGTGGGGTCCACGTATTCCTCCACGAAGCCAATCGTCGGATCGAGGACGAACGGCGTAGCGACGGGACGCGTCGGGATGACGGGGGCGAGAACGGGCAGGTCGAGCACCTCGGGCATGGAGTCGGGGGTCGATTGGGGCGGGTAAGGTCAGGCTAAACGAGGTTGCGGGGCCGAAGTTCGACAGCGCCCTCGCAGCCTACACCTAGCCGCGCGGACTGGGGCGCAGGTCACGTCTCGACGCACGTTGCGTGCGGCCTACCGGGTCTGCTCCAGCGTTCCAGCGCGCACCGTCAGTTCGCGGTCGGCGAGGGCCGCCAGCACCGGGTTGTGCGTCACGATCACGAAAGCCTGCCCGCGCTCCTCACTCAAGCGACGGAGTTCGTCGTGCAACGCCTCGGCTGTCTTCGTGTCGAGGTTGCCCGTCGGCTCGTCGGCGAGGACGAGGCCGGGCTCGTTCATGAGCGCCCGCGCCACGGCGACGCGCTGCCGCTCGCCGCCGGAGAGTTGCGCGGGGCGATGGTCGGCGCGGCCTGCGAGCCCGAGGAGCGCCAGCAGCTCAGCCGCCCGGTCCTGGGCCGGGCGCATCGCGGCCCCCTGGATGAGGGCAGGCATCGCCACGTTTTCGAGCGCGGAGAACTCGGGCAGCAGGTGGTGAAACTGGAAGACGAAGCCGATCTCGCGCCCACGGAAGGCCGCGAGCGCCTCGTCGTCGTAGGCGAACACGTCGGTCGCCTGGCCGGCCTCGTCGAGGTAGTGGAGCGTGCCCGCCGTCGGGCGGTCGAGCGCGCCGAGGAGGTGGAGCAGCGTACTCTTGCCCGTCCCGCTCTCCCCCACAATGGCGACGAACTCGCCGCGCCGGATATCGATGTCGACGCCGTTGAGGACTGTGAGCGGGCCCTTCGCGGTCGGGTACGACTTCGTGAGGCCGCGCGCCCTGAGGAGGGTCGCAGGTCGAGGGTCGTAGGTCGCAGGTCCCTCAACGTCCGCTCCCTTGACCTTCGCGCTGTCGCCTGGCTGGGCTGCGTCGTCCACGTTCATACGTTCACACCGTCACGCGTCCACACCACCGCTACCCGTCCTGCCGCTCGATGTTGTACTTCGAGAGCTTGTTGTAGAGGTGCGAGCGCTGGATGCCGATGTGCTCCGCCGTGCGCGAGATGTTCCAGCCGAACTGCTCCAGCTTGCGCTCGATGAAGAGCTTCTCGGCCATATCGCGGAACTCCGAGAACTGGTCGTACTGGTCGAGCAGGCCCGCCATCGGGTCGCCGCCGGAGCCGCCGGGGTTCACGAACCGGTCCACGTCGGCCACGCCGATCTCGTTGCCCTCGGACAGGATGAGCAGGCGCTCGACGACGTTGCGGAGTTCGCGGACGTTGCCGCGCCAGTCGAGCGTGCGGAGGCGGTCGAGCGCGTCGCGGCTGAACGAGCGGCCGGTCATGCCGTTCTGGAGCGCCACGCGCCCGAGGATGTGCTCGGCGATGGCGGGGATGTCGCCCCGGCGCTCGCGCAGCGGCGGTACGTGGATCAGGATGACCGAGAGGCGGTGATAGAGGTCCTCGCGGAACTGCTGCGCATCGATGGCTTCGAGCAGGTTCTTGTTCGTCGCGGCCACCACGCGCACGTTGACCGGGATCGTGCGGTCGCCGCCGACGCGGGTGATGCGGCTCTCCTGAAGCGCCCGCAGCACCTTCGCCTGCGCGTCGAGGCTCATGTCGCCGATCTCGTCGAGGAAGAGCGTACCGCCGTCGGCCTGCTCGAACTTGCCAACGCGTTGCTTCGTCGCGCCGGTGAACGCGCCCTTCTCGTGCCCGAAGAGCTCGCTCTCGATGAGTTCGCTCGGGATCGCGGCGCAGTTGACCTCCACCAGCGGTCCGTCGTTGCGCGCCGACTGGTGGTGGACCCAGCGGGCGACGAGTTCCTTGCCCGTCCCAGCCTCGCCAGTGATGAGCACGCGCGCCTCGGTCGGGGCCACGCGTTCGACCGTGCCCTTGATGTGCTGGATCGGCTGGCTCTGGCCGATGATGGGCGTCAGCTCGTCCTGCCCGGCGTCCGCGACGGCCTGGCGGAGGCGCTGGTTCTCGGTCTGGAGTTGGCTCTTCTCCAGCGCCCCCCGCACGGTGACGAGGAGCCGGTTGAGGTCCGGCGGCTTCTCGATGAAGTCGACCGCGCCGAGCCGCGTCGCCTCGACAGCCGTCTCGACGGTACCGTGCCCGGAGATCATCACGATCGGCAGCCCGTTCTCGCCGACGTGGAGCGCTTCGAGCACCTCCATGCCGTCGCGCTTCGGCATCTTGATGTCGAGCAGCATCAGGTCGTGCTCGCCCGAACGCGCCATCGCGAGCGCCTGGGCCCCGTCGGCGGCCTCGGCGATCTCATAGCCCTCGTACTCCAGAATGTCGCGCAGCGTCCGGCGGATGGGCGCTTCGTCGTCGGCGATGAGGATCTTGGCCATGAGACAGGGAGACGGAGAGGCGAGGAAACGACGTGGGGAAGGACGCGCCGGTTCATCGCTGCCCCGGCTCGCCAGCTCAGCGCGCTACTGCATCGCGGTGAGGCGGGCGCGGTAGAAGCCGAGGTTGGAGGCTGCGTCCGAGTCCTCATACTGCGCCTCGATGGCGTCGTACATGTCCGCGGCTGCGTCGACGTCGCCGAGGACCTCGTAATTGCGCGCGGCGGCGAGCAGGTAGTCGGGGGCGGCGACACCCTCGTAGGTGTCGGCGGCGCGGCGGTAGAGGCGGGCAGCCGTGGCGTTGTCGCCCTGCGTCTCGTGGATGGCGGCCTGCCCGGCCAGCGCACTAGCGCCCAGGATGTCGTCTTCGATGTCGTACTGCTCGAAGTAGTCCAGCGCCTCGTCGTAGCGCTCGAGCTGCATGAGCGCGTCGGCGGCGTAGAACGCGGCGAGGTTGCCCGTCGCCGTGGCGCCGTAGTCCTCGGCGATGGCCAGCAGCCCCGGCGACTCCGGCGTGCCTTCGAGGGCCTCGGCATACTCGCCTGCCTCGTAAGCGTTGAGGACGGAGCCGAGGAGCTGCGCAGCCTCGTCATTTTGTGCCGAGCGCCACGCGCCGTAGGCGATCGCGGCAGCCCCGAGCACGAAGACGGCCACGCCAATGCCGATGATGAGGTTCTTGTACTGGTCCCAGAAGCTCCACGACGTCGCATACGCCGACGTCAGCGCGTCGGCCTGGGTGTCTGGGCGGTTGGAGGTCGCCGACTTCGGCGGCTTGAGCATGCTCATGGGCTGGGGAGAAGCACGTTGGGAGTCAGGAGGCAAAGGGCAAGGTGGAGGGCAAACGCACGGGCTGCGTGCTCACGTGCCACCTTCTGCGTAGCGGATAGCTGAGGAAAGTACACCGCTCAGTGGGTGCCTACCATCGTAGACAGTTGAAATGCCCGTGGATCGTACGGCGGCCCACTTCTTTCGCTCGGTCTTCACGGCGATGGAAGCGCTTCGCGCACCGGTTCGCCCGCAATTCATACCGCGATTCGAAGCGCGCAGGATAGGTTAGATTCAAACACCATTTCGCGTTTTCCCCCAGTCACCTCGACCCCCCACTTCCTATGGCTATCCGACTCGGCATCAACGGCTTTGGGCGCATCGGGCGCCTCGTCTTCCGCAGCATCCTCGAGCGCCAGGACGACGCCTTCGATATCGTCGCGGTGAACGACCTCACCGACGCCAAGACGCTCGCCCACCTCTTCAAGTACGACTCCGTCCACGGCCGCTACCCCGGCGAGGTCAGCACCTGGGGCGACGACCACCTCCAGATCGACGGCGATCGCTTCAAGGTCTTCTCCGAGCGCAACCCCGCCGACCTCCCCTGGGGCGACCTCGGCTGCGACGTCGTGATCGAGTCGACGGGCATCTTCCGCACGCGCGATAAGGCGGCCCTGCACCTCGAAGCCGGCGCCAAGAAGGTCGTCATCTCGGCCCCGGCGTCCGGCACGATCGACGCGACCGTCGTGCTCGGCGTCAACGACGACGTGCTCACGGCGGACATGGAGGTGATCTCGAACGCGTCGTGCACGACCAACTGCCTCGCGCCGATGGCGAAGGTGCTCGACGACGCCTTCGGGCTGGAGAAGGGCTTCATGACGACGGTCCAC
>JBCCRG010000298.1:0-5109 GCA_039208155.1 Bacteroidota bacterium
CGGTGCGTCTTCCCCAGGTACCTCCTCGTCCGGTATTTCTTCGATAGGCGTCTCCTCGCCTGGCAAGGCAGGCGTGAGCGGAGCCTGGACGGCAGGGTTCAGCGTCAACCGCTGTCCGTCGGGAACCGCGTCGGGCGAGGCAGGGCGCTCCAGGTCGAAGTAGCCGAACGCGCGCCACGTCTCGATGGCGTCGTCGTAATGCGGGCTCAGCGGGTTGCCGGACTGGCCGCCCGGATAGACCCCGCGTGCGACGGGGCCGTTCGGGCCGAACTCGACGACCATGCGCCAGGAGGCAGCGTGCGTCGTCGTGAGGCCCGTCCAGTCGCCGCGGAGGCTGCCGGTGCCCGGCGCGACGGTTCGGGCGAAGCCGGGATGCGCATACGGCCCGCGCCACAGCGGACGCAGCGCCTCGGACTGCGTGAGGTGCTGAAACTCGACGGTGTGATGGTCGCCCCACATCCAGCCTTCGGGATCGGTCCCGAAGCGCGCTGCGAGCGTGTCGGTCGCCGCTTCGAGCGCGGCGCGCAGCAGGTCGTCCCGGTCTTCCAGGGCGAGCGTGGCCTGGATGTCCCACCACCGCGCCTCCGGCGCTTCGATGAGGTGGCGGTAAAGCGTGAGTTCGCCCGGTGCCAGTCCGCGCCCCTCGAACTCGTCCCAGGCGAGCGCGCGGAGGCGCTGCATGAAGAGCGCCAGCGGCAGTGCCCCCCCAGCGTCCAGGTCGGCGACGCCGTCCCATTGGCGGATGGCATCGAGTGCAACCGCCGCCTCGTCGGACAACCCGTCGAGGGTGTCGAGGAGCGGCACGAAGAGGCGGTGCTGGACGGCCAGCACGTCGCCGTGGTAGGCTGCGAGATCGTCGGGTGTGTGCGAGGTTTGCCCAGCGAGGAGTTTCTCGATGCGCAGCGCGCGGTAGCCCTCGCGCCAGTCGTGCCCGAAGTAGGTCGTGTCCTGCGGGCCGACGGGCGGCTGGTTGGCAGAGAACACGTAGCCCGTCTCCGGGTCGCGCACGTAGGGCAGCGCCTCGAACGGGACCATCGCCACCCACTCGCCCTCGTCCGTGCTCCCGTCGAGGAGGCCCGCCCCGCTGCCGCCTTTGCGGATCGGGAACGCGCCTGACGACCGGATCGCGATGGAGCCGTCCGCGCTGGCGACGGTGACGTTCTGCATCGGAGCGTCCCAGAAGCGCAGCGCCTCCTGGAAGCCGTCGAAGCTGGTCGCGTGCGCCATCTCCCAGAGCGCACGCAGCGTCCGGGCGGGCCGGTGCGCCGTCCACTGGATCGCCACCGGCTCAGGCTCCGCGCGCAGCGATTCGGTGGAGAGGACCGGGCCCCAGTGGGTGAACGCGAGCGTGTCCAGCAGGGCGTCCTCGCCCTTCACCCGGACCGTGTCCGGCACGAGGTCGATGTCGAGGAGGCGGTCCTGGTAGCGGTACTGCGTGCCGTCCTCAGTGAGCGCGAGGCGGTAGTGGTCGATCTGGTCGCTGCCGGTGTTGGTGAAGCCCCAGGCATTGTGCTCGGTGAACCCGGCCACGGGCAGTGGCGCGCCAGGGATCGTGACGCCGTAGACGTCCATCGTGGGCGTGGCGAGGCGCACCTCGTACCAGATCGCGGGCAGCGTCAGGCTGAGGTGCATGTCGTTGGCGAGGATCGGGCGGCCCGTCGCCGAGCGGGTGCCGTTGACGGCCCACGCGTTCGAGCCCTTGCCGGGGATCTCGGCCCCGCGCCCGAGCACGCCGTGCTTCCGCAGCGCCTCCTGGACCTGTTGCCAGGTGTTCGGCCGCTCGGCGAACCCATCGACCCCACCCGTCGTGTCGGCCTCAACCGGGTCGAACGTGGTCGTGTCTACGGCTGCAGAGTCCACCGCCACCGAGTCTGATGGCAATATGTCTGAGGGCAACGCATCCGGCCTCGTCTGCAGCGTGTCTAGCGGAGTGGCAGCCATCTGCCCCGGCATCAAGTCTGCCGGGCGAAGTGCCCCCGTACCGGGCACGATGGGCGTGTAGAGCGGCGCCGGGGTCGGGAAAAGGCGGGCATATTCCTCGTCGCCCAACTCGTCCTGGAGGCGGGTGTAGTCCGGCTTGTCAGTCCACCACGAGAGGTCGTAGTTCATTGCCTGGAGGACGAGCAGCGTGTGCAGCGGCGTCCACAGCTCGGGCTCGAGGTCGAGGAGATGGAACTCCAGCGGTAGGTCTTCCGGTGCGAGCGCCGTCGTGTAGGCGTTCACGCCGTCTGCGAAGGCGTTCAGCAGCGCCCACTCGATGCCGTCCTCCTCCCGGATGCGGTCGAGGTTGAGACGCGCGCCGTGCAGCATTCCCGTGCGCCGCAGAAACCGGTCTGTCTCGACGAGGTCGGGCCCGAAGGCTTCGGCGAGGCGTCCGGCGGGCAGGCGCGGCGTGAGGTTGAGCTGGAAGAGCCGGTCTTGCGCCACGACGTAGCCGAGGGCCCGCACCGCATCGAGGTCTGTCCGGGCGAAGATGTGCGGCACGCCGCGGGCGTCGCGAACCACTTCGACCGGCGCATCGAGGCCGGGCAGGTCGAGCGTTCCCGTGGGCGCAGCGTGGGCGGCCCGCGCGGTGCAGTAGAGACCGTCGTGTGGGTCGAGCCAGTGGCCGAGCGGCGGCAGTGCGCCGAACGCACCCGTGAGCGCCACGACCAGCGCGCCGGTTGTCAGGGCAAGGAGCAAGGCGCGCATGAGTGCAGGTCGGCTGTCGGCTGTCGGCTGTCGGCTGTCGGCTGTCGGCTGTCGGCGAAGAAGCACGCAGGAGTCACAGGCCGGGTCAAGTAGCTACGCCTTCTTTGTTCTTGGCGCCTCGTTGTTCACTCGTCAGACCCACTTCGAGCGCGCAGCGTCGATCTCTTCGTCGAGGCGCCCGGCTTCGGTCGCGGCTGCCTTCACCTCGTTTTCCTCTGGTGTTGGTGTAGCGACCGGAGCGACCGGGGCTGGCGCTCCGAGCGAGGCTCCTTCGAAGACATACTGGCGTAGTTCGTCAGCGGCGTTGGCGTAGTCGAGCGCGCCGCGCGAGGTGATGTCGCGGTCGAAGATGGTGGCCCCGCCCTCGGCGAACTCAGCGAGCTGGGCGGACGTGCGGATGACGGCGGTCAGGACGCGCTCACCGTAGCGCTCGCGGAGGTAGTGGGTGTAGGCCGCGTGGTCGCGCTTGCGGGCATCGACCTGGGTGAGGAGAAAGAACGGGTCGCTAAGGGTAGGGTTGAGCTTTTGGCGCACGGTCTGCACGGTGCGGAAGGTCTGCTCGGCCCCGACGACGGGCTGATATTCGGGCGTAACCGGGATGAGCGCGTGGTCCGACGTCACGAGGGCGTTCATGCTGAAGACGCTCACCGCCGCCGCCGTGTCGAAGATGATGAGGTCGTAGGGGTGCCCGTGCTGGAGCGCCTCCTTGATCCAGAACACGTCGGTGGGCTTGTTCAGGCCGCGCTGGGCGCGCGTCATGCCCGTAGCCGCCGGGAGCAGATCGAAGTTCTTGAGCCGCTGGATGCCCCCAAGCGCCCGCAACGTCACCGCCGCGTCGAAGAGCGCCAGCGACGAGTCGGACGGCATCGGCCGTGGGATGCCGAGGGTCTTCGTGAGGAAGCCCTGCGGGTCGAGGTCCACGAGGAGCACCCGCTGGCCGGAGAGGCCGTAGGCAGCCGCGATGTGCAGGACGGAGGTGGTTTTGCCGGTCCCCCCCTTGTGGTTGACGACGGTGAGAATCGGCATGCGAGCGGGGGTGGGACCGCGGGGGTGAAGAGAGGACGCGGCGCACGCAACAGGGTGCGGCGGGCGGCCTGCTGGACTGGCCCGCTTCTTGCGCACGGGCGTAGCTCAGCGCTCCCGCAAAATACGCGGCCGAGCGCTCGTCTGCCACCGGACGACGGCCGCACCCGGCCCCTTTAGCCTCGCTTTTTTCTGCCGATACCCCTGATTCCAACGCGATTCGCGTGCTCTGCACATGCCCCTCCCCGCCCAGGCCGTAGCCAGCACCCCGCGCCGATTTACGGGATCGGTGTGGGTACTGCTTGCCGGGGTGCTGCTGGGCCTGAGCGTCCCACCGACCGGATTCTACCCGCTGGCGTGGGTAGCGCTCGTCCCCCTGATCGTGCGCTGGTCGCAGAGCCGCTCGGCTTGGGAGGTCTTCTGCGACGCCTACGGAGCCTTCCTGGCGATGTCGGTAGTGGCAGGCTACTGGACGCTGCTCCACCAGGAGATCCCGCGCGCCATGATTGCGGGTGGCCTGCTGCTGGCGTTGCCTGTGCTGCTAGCCTTGCCGTTCGTAGCGGGCCTGCTCGTACGGCAGCACACGAGCACCGTCGCGGGCTTCGCGACGCTCGTGGCGTCGTCGCTTCTCATTGAGCACGTCCTTGGGCAGCACGTGGTGCCGCTGCCGTGGATCCAGCTTGGGCATACGCAGCTGGAGTCGCTCGTGCTGATCCAGCTTGCGTCGCTGAGTGGCGTCTCGGCACTGTCGCTGTGGCTGTGGTTGGTGGGCGGCGTCGCCGCCTGGGCCTTGCGCGCACCGCACTACTTCCAGCCGGTGTTCACGAACCGCACCGTAGCGCTGCTCATGCTCGGGCTCGTCTTCGCCTGCCCGTTCCTCTACGGAGCCTACGCCCTCGAACGCGACAAAGCCGGGCTTCGCTCGGTCCGCGTTGGCCTCGTGCAACCTGCGATGACGCCGCAGCAGTGGCTCTACTCGGACCCCGCCGACCGCATCGACCACCTGGCGTCGCTCTCGGAGTCGCTGATGGCGGAGCGACGCACCTCGTCGAGCGGCGACCGGCGGGCGCACGCGCTCGATGTGCTCGTCTGGCCGGAGTTAGCGCTGCCCGCCTACACGGAGACGGCGCGGACGGATCGACTCTACGGCCGCGTGTCGGCCTGGACGCAGCGACACGGCGTGACGCTCCTCACAGGTGCCGCCACCCAGGCCCCCGGAGCCGCACGCTACAACTCGGCGCTGCTCTTCGGACCGGGCCAAGCGCCGCTGCGCAGTGACCAGACGAGTGCGCATCCGGCGTTCGACGGGGCCCGCTTCGTCGAGCCTCCGGTTGCGTTGTCGCAGGCCGACCCGGACTGGCGCCTCGCCCAGCCGGACCATGCATTCGAGTCGAG